>NZ_RAPN01000002.1:0-300000 GCF_003610535.1 Mangrovibacterium diazotrophicum
GTGGTACGCCAACTGCGGATTCTCGCATCGCAGTTCCGTGTCCTTCGGACAGGAACGCTCTCCGAAATCCGCCCCGACAACATGTACCAACCGTTGGGGGCAATTAGACAGAGCTGCAACAACATGATAAATAAGTAATGGGTTCATATTGCGAATTATATATTAAAGACTATCCAATTGCAACGACGAAGAATGAGATAGACCCTTTTTTACTCTCTTTATTTCAAACGAGTGACTTGAATGTTTTTGAACGAAAGATTGGGGATAGAATTCAAGTATTGTACGGTAGAGAAAATGAGGAGGAAGAAGAGGAAAAAGCAATACAATACTTTAATTCAGCTAAAAATATACGTGACAGATTGAATGTTATGGGTTTTACTCTGACTAGAACCATAGAAAGATTCGAAGAGTCAAAAGAAGAATCGTTAGTCAGATTAAGGGAACGGATTGAGGATAAAACATTCAATGATTCTGATAGAATGAATAAGATACTGACAAATGAAATTCAAATTTTGGAGAATAATTCATTTGATGATTTTATAGAAGCGGTTAAAGAAATATTTGAGCATAATTATGGCTTTGCTGTAAAGAAGGAAAATTTACCTGATAAAATTAATCCTATCATCCCTTATCTATTAGACTATGGATATGGACTTGATAGATTTCCATATGATTATGACCAAAGGACATTATTGAGAGCTTTGTTAGAAGCAACTGAACCAGACGCTATAATCACTTATGATATAACAGAATTGCTTGAAAGTGGATATTATGAAGGAGAACCTGAGGAGGTATATGACGAAGTAATTGGAAATCTAACATTTGATTATGAGCTTGGAGAAAAGTTTCTAATTCTTACAGAGGGGACATCTGATATTAACATATTACGGGATTCATTAGAATTATTATATCCGCATTTGACGGGATATTATTCATTTATGGATTTTGGAGTCTCAAATGCCTCAGGAAGTGCCAGTTCATTAGTTGCAAGTATAAAATCATTTGTTGGTGCTGATATAAAGAACAAAGTAATTGCACTTTTTGATAATGATACAGCAGCAGAATCTGCAATCAGCGGCTTATCAAAAACTAAAATACCACCCAATATTAAGATTAAACAATATCCTATTATCGATATTGCAAAAAACTATCCGACCATCGGACCGACAGGAATAACAAATATGGATATTAATAGATTAGCATGTAGTATTGAAATGTATTTAGGTCAAGATATTTTAAGTCAGAAAGAAGGTTTAATGCCAATACAGTGGAAAGGGTATGATTCTAAATTAAAAAAATATCAAGGTGAAATCATAGATAAAACCAAAGTTCAGAAAGATTTTAAAAAGAAAATAAAAGAGTGTAAAGAAGACCGGAATAAAATTAAGGACGAAGACTGGCGAGAAATGCATGATTTACTACAAATGATATTTAATACTTTTAATGAATAACTGCCCCCAACAAGTGGTCATAAAACATTGCGCGGACAGTGCTATATTTGAATGAAATAACATTTAATCAGCGGCTTATCGGGCTGATAAGTTTGTGCTTCGAAGTGCGCAACGTTTCATACCACAGGCCGTTAGCAAACATATTAAAAAACAGAAATTGAATGGTACTTGAAGACTGCCCAACAACCAAAGCAACAAATGAATACTGGAAAGAGAAAATTCTGTATTCATTTCCAATTTTGGAGCAAGCAAACGATTCAAAATACTTATCACTAAAGGAATATGTCCATGAACGACCTCAAAAGTTTTATTCAAAAAAAGCATTTGAGGAGTTTCTATCATTTCTTGACAATAAACAAATAAAAAATTCTGATTGGTTTAAAGAATTATATTCCGAAATAGAACACGAAATAAACATCGCAATCAAATCATTAAATGATGTAAACTCACTCGATATTCATGATATTTTCATACCTGACAATAATATTGAATGTATTAGATTTATTGACAATCACATCCACTTCAATTATTTAAAATTAATCGAAGCAGTTTACCACAAATTTCTGTTATTCATTGCCTACAATCAAAGAAAACAGAGAAATAAACCGACCACTGGTTTAGACATCTACAACTGTATTGAGGAAGTTAAAAATTCAAATTTCGATTACTTAACAGAACCTTATGAAAATACAGTTAGAAATGGGATTGCACATGGTGGAATAACCTATAAAGATTTCGATACAATTTACAAGGGTAAAAAAGGTCAACCAGTTCAATTCAGCACAAAGGACATCATAAAGAAATTTGACAAACTTTTGGATGTGTGTAACGCGCTTGCTCTCGCTTTTAAAATATTTGTCATTCTAAATAGAGAGTATTTTCAAAATAATAATTTAACAATACCTAAACAATTCTTAATTCAAGAATTAAAAGCCCTCGCCAATGCCCCCAAATGGGAGGTAGTTGATTGTTTAGAAAACGAAATTGTAGACGGAAGAAAACAACTTAATATTTTCATTAAAAATCAACTTGTAGAATTCCAAGAAGTTAATTATCATGCATTTAGAACAGCTATCATAGCCGAGTATTTTGCAAGAGGATTTGACAGATACTTTTTTTCTCTCGAATCAAAATATAGCTTGCCTGGTTGGGCTGGTTACGATGGGAAAATATTAAAAAGGGAAAGATTGAATAATAGCACTGATTTATCAGGATACCAAGGTGCACTTGAAGATAATATGCTCTTTTTTATAAGTAATGTAAAACTGCCTCGAATAATTAAGAAAGTGATTAGATACATCAGGCTGGCAAAAATAATTATGCCAATGGAGTATCATAAATACACAAATTATACATTTAAACGCAAATATGAATTAAGAGAAACAAAACCTCACAGACGTGGATTATCCGTAATTATAAATGACCCAAGCGTCTACATTTACCCGGAAAACAATGAGGATATAATCACTTTAATAAGAAACAACTATAAAAAAATAACGAAGTATGCGATTAAAGAATCTAAGAAAGAACTTGGCTTCTGGCATAGATTTTTAAAGACAAAATATATTCGCGTTACAGTTTATGACACTGATTTAAGAAAAAGAAATTTACGAGGTTCTGGATTGATAGATAGTTTAATCTGTTCAATTACAGTGAATAGGTCGAAGAAAATAAAAAATATAGATTTTATTGGAGGTGTCCCAGAACAAAAAGGAAAATACAGAATAATCTGGAATGGAAAT
Organism: Mangrovibacterium diazotrophicum; assembly: GCF_003610535.1. Taxonomy (NCBI): domain Bacteria; kingdom Pseudomonadati; phylum Bacteroidota; class Bacteroidia; order Marinilabiliales; family Prolixibacteraceae; genus Mangrovibacterium; species Mangrovibacterium diazotrophicum. The sequence goes on from NZ_RAPN01000002.1 coordinate 3,194, forward strand.
TGGAAAAATATAAAATACGTTTGCTAACACGTGGTATAAGGCATGGCTGGGTTTGTGCGGATTCGACAAGTCGAATCTCGTCCCAACCTCAGTTTCGGTCGGACACTCAGACTCTCGTCTGACCGCCACGACCTCATACCACCACCGTTAGCCACAAATTTAATGAAAAGAGGATTCTACATATTATTAGTTGTTTGCTTTACTATTTTTTCATGCACTCCGAGACCAATAAACAATCAATTGAAAGTATATGGACATAACCTCGGTGAAACCGTAAATACTGATTTTCTGGAATTAGAAAAGTATGGAGAAAATTTCGGACTTGTTGCCTTTAAAAAAGATGAAAGATTTACAGCACGAACAATGAAAAATCATCTATTTGAAATTTGGGCGACAAATCTGACAGACAAGGAATTTAAAGAGTTTAAAAATATTCTCACTGAAAAATTGGCGCAAGAACCTGAGCGATTTATTGGCAAGACACATTATGGAATGGATATTAAAGGAGAAGAATTCTATTGGAAAGACTCAATTACATACTATGAATATTCACTCGGAATTACACACAGAAATGACACAACATATTCAATGACTATAGAAAATGCTTTAATAAGAGATTCTATCGGAAACGCCTTTATTGAAGACTATGGAAAAGAAACAATAATTGAACTAGCAGAACCAAAATGAAAAATCAGTGGCTAACAAATTGTAATATGGCAGGCGGGGGGCTTAGCGGTCTGACAGGATTTCTTTTCGAAATCCCGCCCGACCACATACAAGTGACCGTTAGCGGTAATATTGAATCGACCTAAAAAAGTACTATTTAAATGATTGAAAAGATTATTGAGATAAAAAATATTGGAAGATTTATAGATTATAAATTAAAATCATCTAATCAGTGGAATGGAGAATTAAAGCAGATTAATTTGATTTATGCTCCTAATGGTTCTGGCAAAACTACACTGGCAACAATTTTCAAATCTTTAAAAACTGAAAATGGCAGTTTAATTGAAATTAAAAAATCCTCAATAACTGATGATGAGTCAATTGTACGATTGAAAAGCAATCACATAATTGAATATAAAAATAAATACTGGAGTGACATTATTAGCAATATTGAGGTTTTCGATATTCATTTTGTAGAAGATTATCTATTTGTTGGTTCAACATTAAAAAAGCAAAATAAAGTTAACCTGTATAAATTAATTCTTGGTCAAAAAGGTATTGAGTTTAAAAACGAATGTAAAACTCTAATAAGTAAAAAGGAATCACTCTTAAAAAGAGTAAATAGTGCAATCAATGAAGAGAATAAATTAGCACTAAATGCTCGACTGACTCAAGCACAAAAAGAATTAGATACTGCCTTAAACGAGTATTACAGCTACTCAAATGGTATTTTCGAAGAACATATTAAATTCGTAAACAAGTATCTTTCAAGATTCTCACCTTATATAAAGCTAACAGAATTTTCATATCAAAAAGGAAAAGGATTATCTGACTTTGAGATATTTCGTATATATATCGTTTTTGAAATTCATGGTAGACAAGTTCATTTCAATGCCCCTGATTTAGTTCGAAAAATTCCCAATGCAAAATACACGATGAGTGAAGGTGATAAAAGTGCAGTCGCCTTTTGCTTCTTTTTGGCAAGACTAGAGATTTTAGGTTATAATGATAAGATTATTGTATTTGACGACCCCCTATCTAGTTTCGATTATGGTCGAAAGACAACCACCATATTTAATTTAGCAAAAATTGCGCATAACTGTCAGCAATTCTTCTTACTCACTCATGACATCCATTTTGCTAAAGAATTTAACGACAAGCTCGATTTTAATGATGTATTAAACCTAAAAATATCTGACAATGGTTTATCCAGCATTATTACCTTTCACGACATCTATAATGAGACATTGAGTGGACTTCAAAAGGACTTACAAACAGTAAAAAATTATTTATCAAATGGTGTTATCTCAGAAGCCGAAAGACGAGAAGTAATTAGATGTGTAAGACCAATTCTCGAAGGAATTATAAAGACAAAATATTTTGACGTTTTGGATAACAATTGCTGGTTGGGTGATATTATTTCAATTATCAATAAATCAACGACTAGACTATCAAATTTAAAACCGATTTATACAGATTTAATCGAATTAAATGATTTCACAAAAGCCTATCATCACTCAGACAGTGGCATTCAAAATGATTTAATAAATGACCAAGAGCTTAAGAACTATATAAATTTATTAATGCAAGTAATTGAAAAAATATAAAATACTACCGCTAACACAGTACATATTGCAGGGCGGGGTTCGGTGGTACGCCAACTGCGGATTCTCGCATCGCAGTTCCGTGTCCTTCGGACAGGAACGCTCTTCGAAATCCGCCCCGACAACATGTACCAACCGTTAGGCTTCATTATGAAAAAACCAAAACAATGAGAATTCCTTCCTTCAAAATATCAGCGTTATTAATTTTAATTCTCATGTTCTCATGCAATACTGACATTAAAAAATCAGAATTAAAAATGGTGAACGTTATTGACTTGAATGGAAAATTTCAAGTGAAACTCCCAGAGAATTGGAAAAAGGAATTTAATACAACCGAATCTTCTTCAGGGATTATCTCGTCTGACACAGCGAGAGAATTGAAAAACAAAGTGATTATTAATGTTAATTGGAATCTAGATACGGTTTATATCAATCCTAACCTGGAGCAAACACTTGACTCTCTTAATGCAACAGTTGGACTAAAAACACAAATGCAAAAAAGCGGGAAAATACGTGCTTATCGGACAAGTTTCAATTTTAGTTCTGGTTATGACTCGACCGAAAAAATGCAACGGAATCAGTATTTGTATGTACTAAAAAAAGATTCCATTAAAGGATACATATTAATGACAGCAACAATTTTTGGAGATTCAATTCTGACCGAACAATCGGAATTAGTCGCAGAGATTGTAAAAACAATAAAAATGAATAAATAACGAAAGCCTAACAATTTGCAAATTGCATTGCGAGTGCAGTGGTGTGCGTTGTCTCTGCTCCTTTCTTGACCGTCTTCGTCCTGCGGACGCTGACGCTCTTCGAAATCCGCAACGACAACTTGCAAGTGACCGTTACCTGCTATTTTGAAAACGAAAAAATGACAAGATTAATCACATTATCAATATTACTCATATTTGCTAGCTGTTCAAGCAATAATAGATATACAATAATTGGAGATTGTGAGAACGGTTATGGAGAGAAACAATGGAAAGACGGAACAATTATGAAAGGTAACTGGAATAGTGGAGAATTAAATGGAAACGGTTATCAATATTTTGGTATAGAATCTGAATTTTCAGGTGACTGGTATGAAGGTGAGTTTTCAAACAATGAATACAATGGAAAAGGAATCTACTACGACAAAAGTGAGGATGCAAAATATACTGGTCAATTTAAGAATGGAAAATCTGATGGAAAAGGGAAGCTAGTATTTGGTTCTGAAGCAGAATATCCAAATCGCTATTATGATGGAGACTGGGTTAATGGGAAAAGACAAGGATTTGGGATTAAATTCTGGGGAGAAGCTGGAAAATATACAAACAATAGATACGAAGGAGAATGGTACAATGATGAGCAAAACGGAAACGGCAGATATGACTGGTCAGATGGGAGCTTTTACATTGGACAATGGGAAAATGGATTACAAGACGGTGAAGGTGTTTACACATTCTCAAATGGTGAAAAGTTTGAAGGAAGCTGGGATAAAGGTTATAATAGAGAACTGGCTATCAAACTTTACGGACATGAATAAATAAATAAAAAAATAAAAAAACAGCAGGTAACACGGTACATATTGCAGGGCGGGGTTCGGTGGTACGCCAACTGCGGATTCTCGCATCGCAGTTCCGTGTCCTTCGGACAGGAACGCTCTTCGAAATCCGCCCCGACAACATGTACCAACCGTTAGGTACAATATTAAAATACCAAGAAACTGACAATGCCATACAAGGTTAAGAAATTGATACAGCAATATTCTCTCGTTGACTTATTAGAAATAATGAGAAACGAAAGACACCAGGAATATCAATTGGCAAAAGACGAGTTTCAAAAAAGGAAACCATCAGAAAAAGAATTAGAGATAGCAAAAAAAGGACTTGAAATCCGAATAAAAACAAGAAATAAACCTCTGTCGACAGAAGACAAAATTTATTGTTTTCTAATTCCATTTATGGCTGCAAAAGACCCTTTTGTTAATGATTCGACAGAAATTAATAATGAGTTTGAAAGTCAAATAGATGAATTTGATATGTATGGAGAAACTCGACGGGTTGAAGAACTAAAAAAGTGGCAAGCATATGCGAGAATAACACACGCTAGCCTGTTTGGACTTTTAATTCTAATCGGACTGATATTTTTTATTATCAGTGCAATCAGACAAGTTGGATAGAGACAAAATGAAGAAAAAAAAATAAAATACAGTACCTAACAATTTGTCATATGGCAGGCGGGTGTTTTAGCGGTTTGACAAGTCAAACCAGTGTTACCACTTCCTGCGTGTCTGACAGGATTTCTCTTTGAAATCCCGCCCGACCACATACAAGTGACCGTTGTGCAACATTTTGAATTCAGAGAAATGAGACTAAATAGAATAATATTGGCATTAATCCTTTTTGTACATGTAAACCTATTTGCTCAAACTGGCAATATCAAAGGAGACGGTTTAATATCTGTTAATCCTGAGAATTATCCGACAATTCAATTTTATAAGAATAAAGAAGATACTAAACCTATAAAATCAATAAAAATATTTGATGACAAGGAAATTAATTCTTTCAACATTAAAGATTTGGATTTAATAGAAAAAGAGTGGTTCAAACCATTACATATCAATCTTGACTATTACATTTTTTATTTTCAATGTTCGAATGTTGATGCAAATTGGTATCAAATAATCGTAGACGAAGAATCAAACTTAAAATACTGGATAAAAAAATCTCCTGATTTAAAATATTTATCGTGGGAGAAATTTATATGTGAGACAGTTACGGTTAGACCAATTGATACAATCTCAAATCCAATTTTAATATCACCGAATTTGAACTCGGAGAAATGCAAAAAACAATTAGTTGATTGCTTAATGCCAATAGAAACTAAAGGTGACTGGTTAAAAGTAAAAGTTGAGCCAGCAATATGCGACAAAACTTTTGAGATGAAAGATGACGAAATATTTGAAGGATATATTCGATGGAGAAAAGATGATAAATTACTGATAGAATACTTTTTGACATTATAAAAAAACGTTGCACAACACAGTACATATTGCAGGGCGGGGTTCGGTGGTACGCCAACTGCGGATTCTCGTTTCGCAGTTCCGTGTCCTTCGGACAGGAACGCTCTCCGAAATCCGCCCCGACAACATGTACCAACCGTTATAGCCAATTTTGAATAAACAATGCCGGACTACAAAATCAACAAAACTGACAAATTACTTTCTGAAAACATTAGGAATCGGAAAGAAGAGATGCAATTAATGTTCTCGAGAAATTTAGAAACACATGAACAACTTCTCGATTTATTGTTTAATGGAACTAATCATGCAAATTACAATGGATTTAAGGACACCAAGCTTATTTGGAACATCGCTGCATTTACAATTACAATATCATATGACCTAAAAGTTATTGGACAAGACTTGATGTTAGCTGAAAATGAATGGCAAAAACGTTTGCATGCAAGACATGCATGTCTAATAATCTACGAGTCGATCAATGACTTCTTCGATTTATTGGGAAAAGAATTCAAAACTTTAGTGGCTATAAAAATTTGCAATGAAGAAATTGAAGAAGAATTGAATAAAGTTAGAAGTGAGTTAAACTCATACAAAAGAAAATATTTTAACAAATTAAAAGAAATAAGAAACACATCAATCGCTCATCGAGATAATGATTCACTAAAACAAATTAATACAATTATCAATTTAAGTTGGTCTGACACAATTGAGTTAGTAACGAACTTTGATATAATATTGACGGATCTTGGGAAAATAATTCAAGTTATAATTTATGCAGGATTAGACGACTTTAATGAACTTAAAAATTAAAAAACTGGCTATAACAAATTGCAAATTGCATTGCGGGTGCAGCGGTGTGTGTTGTCTCTGCTCCTTTCTTGACCGTCTTCGTCCTGCGGACGCTGACGCTCTTCGAAATCCGCAACGACAACTTGCAAGTGACCGTTAACGCCAAGTTTAAAAGAATGACAGCAAAGGACAAACAAATAGAATTTATAAAGTCGTATTTGAAACCAAAACTCAAAGAGGAAGGTTTTCGGACTTCGGGACAGACTTGGTGGAAAATGAAAGATGACTTTTTTATTGTAATTAATTTGCAAAATTCACAATGGAACAGCAAAGAAGAAATGAGTTTCTGTTTTAATATCGGTGTTGGGCTTACAGCAAATTTGACAGACAAGAAAAAAGTAACACATTTTGATAATTTAACTCCACTTCGAGAAGATTCTTACCTATCGAAAAACAGGAAAAAACATAAATTTAGGAAAGAGGGTTGGCTCGATTATTTAATGACAGAAAAGACAGACTTGAATGACTTTACAAAAGAGTTGAAAATTGATTTTGAGGAGGATATTTTACCAAAATTAAATGGACTTCAAAACATCAAAGATTGTCTTGAATTTTATCGCCAATTTGACATCTGGGGTTCAAACTTGCAACGAAAAGTAAATCAACTGAGACAAAATGAAAAATAAAATTGATAGATGGTTTATTCTTGTCTTAATCGTAGTACTATTTTATAGTTGTTTAAATAAAAAGGAGCCAAACGCAACTATTGACAATGAGCAATTTGTGGAAAATATAGTCCAGAAGTTTATTGAGAATGGAAATGTAAAATCCAACCCATTAGTAATTTTAGATGGTGTCCCCTACAATTATGATATTCTTATCAAAGAAAAAAAATTAGAACAGTATAAAGACAGTGTAATAACTATATCATCTTTAGATTTTGAAGTTGGCAAAATACTCTATGGTGACAGAGCAAAAAATGGTGTAATAATTATATCATCAAAAGATAAATAAACAATGAAAAACCAGGCGTTAACACGTGGTATAAGGCATGGCTGGGTTTGTACGGATTCGACAAGTCGAATCTCTTCCCAATCTCAGTTTCGGTCGGACACTCAGACTCTCGTCTGACCGCCACGACCTCATACCACCACCGTTAGGGCAAATTATAAAATGGAACACAAACAAGAACATATTATAGAAATTGGACAAATTATCAAGGATGAAAAATTGGTAAGTCTTTCTGATAATGACTATCAATATAATGACCTAAATGTTTTAACATTAGTTTCTACAGATATTTCCAATTGTAATAAATCATTTGAAAAATTTCATGGACTAAAAAATGTTTGGGATTTAATTAATTGCAATAATGACTTGAAACTTTTCACCGCACATCTTTTTTATTATAGACCTCTAATAAATAATCCAATTGGTGAATCATATTTACTAGACGGAGAATTTATGTCAACTTATTTCCAAAATGGCGCGGACTGGCTTTACTCTTCTTTCGTCAGTTGTTGCTATGAGAAACTTTATAACTTCTGGGACAGAATTGGTGACGCATTAGCATATTATTTAAATGTCGAGATTAGAGAAGAACAAGTAAATTTTCCCAAAGTCATCGACATTTTGACTGGTCGTGAGTCCCTAAAAGACAATAAATATTTTGAAAAACTATTGAGTTTTAAAAACGGAGAGTTCAAAGAATTTAATGCACATAGAAAAGACATTGTACATTATTACCAATTTGAAACAACTTTTAGATTCGAACACGCGATTAATAGCGGTGATAAAAATAAAATTGAGGAACTTTGGAAATGGAAAAACGAGATGCCAGAGTATTTCAGTCAACATTTAAAAATCTCATGTGAAGGATATTACAATATGTATAAACTAATAAATAACTTGCCCTAACAAATTGTATATGGCAGGCGGGGGTTTTAGCGGTCTGACAAGTCAGACCTCGTGCCCACTTTCCTGCGGGTCTGACAGGATTTCTTTTCGAAATCCCGCCCGACCACATACAAGTGACCGTTAAGGGGCATTTTGAACCAACTCCAAAATATTAATAGCAATTAATGAAGTACCTCATAATAATATTGTTTTTTGGCATATTGGCCAGCTGTTCAATTAAATTGCAGCAGACGGTTTTAGATTTATCAGATGGAAAAGTAGATAAATACTACAAAAGACAATACAATACTGAGAAATATACTTCTCTAGATCTAGATAATAACAATCTAAAAACTATTCCTGAATTTGTATGGGATTTCAAGAATCTGAAAACGCTCAGATTGATGAATAATCAAATCGACTCATTACCCGCTAGCATCGATAAATTACAAAAACTGAAATACATCAATTTAGCGAGGAATAGGCTAAATCAAATAAATAAGTCCTTATCTAATTTAGAAACATTAAGGGTGATTATTTTAATTGATAATCCTCTGTCAATTGAAGAATATGAGAAACTGAAACTAGCAGTCAACGACAGCTGTTTGATTGTAATAGCTTATGAATTTATTGAATATCCACCATACAAAAAAAAATAAAAGACGCCCCCTAACAATTTGCAAATTGCATTGCGGGGTCGGTGGTGTGCGTTGTCTCTGCTCCTTTCTTGACCGTCATCCCGACGAGTCGGGACTACGCTCTTTGAAATCCGCCCCGACAACGTGTACCAACCGTTATGGTCAATGGCAAAAATCTAATAACCAAACAAAAAATAATGAATAGAACAATCAGACTCTACTTGAAACCATTTTTATTCACAGGAATAGTATTTGGAATTCTTATGGCAGCATGGGACTATTTTGACAAAGGAAATATTGACTTAATAAAACTAATTTTCATGAGTATATGCTTTGGTGCTTTAATGTCATGGAGAGCAGTTGCAATTCAAAAACAGAAAATAAAGAGAAAAACAAGTAATGAATGAATACTTTTTGAGACCATGCAACATAAAAACATGCAATTCTACAAAAATTTGCAAGATGTGATATTAAAGCTTTTATAGAATGAGTTGACAGGTGGAAAATGGCAAAATGACTAAAAATGGAATACCCCCAGCCCATAACAACCTACATATTGCAGGGCGGGATTCTCGTTTCGCAGTTCCGTGTCCTGTCGGACGCTGACGCTCTCCCCTGTCTGCCGCCAGGCAGGGAAATCCGCAACAACAACTTGCAAGTGACCGTTACCAATCATCCCCGCCCTCAAACCAAACAACAGAAAATGGAACAAAAAGAATTGCCCCAATTAACAGACCAGGAATTGTTAGAGGAAGCGAAGAATCTGAAGTCGGCAGCCATCACGAATGACGTATTAATTGGCGTTCTGATCGGCATCGTCATCTACAGTATTCTGAAGAGCAGCTTTGGATTTTTGACCTTAATCCCCTTGTTTTTAATTTACAAACTGGTAAACAATTCGAAATACGATAAAAAAGAACTGGAAAATCTTCTGGCTGAGCGAAACCTGAAATAGCATCCGGAGACATTTGCCGAAGCCAGGAACAACTTCTACATATTGAAAAAGGCCACTACCCTTTCGGGACAGCGGCCTTCACCAATTAATCTATCGATCAGTCTTGAATCAGTGGGTATATTCCGCCTGATTCAGAAAATCATAACTCATACGAACACTTTCCAACGGGTCGTAATTGTAGCGCTCCACCTCAACAATGTAGTTTTTCATCCCCGATTGCGCAGCCGCGTCAAACAGGGGCTTGAAATCCATGGTGGCATCGGTGCCTCCCAGCTCGGTTTCATCCTTCACATGGTACAGTTCGAATCGCCCCGGGTATTGCTTGAAATAGTCCAGCGCCTCTTTACCACCGGCTTTAATCCAGTATAAATCCAGCTCGAACATCACCTTGTTGGGATCGGTGTTTTCCACCAGGTAATTGTAGAAGGTATGACCATCCAGCTCGGTTTCGAACTCGTGCGCATGGTTGTGGTAGCCAAAACGGATTCCCGCGGCGTTGCACTTTTCGCCAATGGCGTTGTAATAGTCACAGTACATTTGCAGGGTGTCCAGGCTACGGTAGGCTTCGGCGCCCATCGAGGGTTTCACAATCCATTCGGCTCCGGCCGCTTTATGCGCCGCAATGCAGGCATCCCACCAGGCCATGGCATCGTTCCACTCCCCGTCTTTGGGCAGGTTGATACCGGTGTGAGATCCTTTCATAGTCATCCCGTTCTTTTCGAGCAGGGCTTTAAAATCGGCAGGCTCCATCCCGTAGAATTGGCCGTCGTTGTAACCGGCAGCTTCCACAAATGTATAGCCCATCTGCCCGAGCTTCTCGATCGTACCGGGCACGTCACTTTTCAGCGCATCGCGCACCGACCAAAGCTGAATGCCAATCTGCTTCTTTTCCGCTTTTTTCTGACAGGAAGCCATCGTTCCGCTAACTGCAAGCATCAGTAAAACAAAGGTCAGTTGCCGGATCATAATTCGCGGATTTTAATGTTGCGGAACCAAACGTCGTCGCCGTGATCCTGCAAACCAATATATCCTTCTTCGGCTGTGTTAATGAAATCGGGCCAGTTGGCGAATTTGCTGTCGGCACACATGGCTTTCCAATCGTCGGTCCACAAGTGGTATTCCACAACGTTTTCACCATTTTGATTATGAATGACGGTGCCTTTGTAAACGGTGATCAGCACTTTGTTCCACTCGCCGGCAGGTTTCGCATTTTGTGGTTTCGCCGGAATCAGGTCGTACAGCGATCCTGCTTTGCGGTTACCATCTTTCCCCAGCTTGGCATCCGGGTGACGGTCGTTATCCAGAATCTGCATTTCAGGTGACGATTCGTAAATCGGTGCTCCGGGCACACTGTCGTTACCGCACTTTTCCTGGGCCAGGTAGAAGATACCACTGTTACCGCCTTCTGAAACCTTCCATTCGAGCGATAATTCAAAGTTCTTGTATTTCTTCATGCTGATGATATCGCCACCATCGTGAGCACCGGCTTCACCGCGCCCCGAGCCTTGAATGTGAATGGTTCCGTCCTCAACGCTCCATGCACCGGGAACGACGTCTTTACAGTAGCCGCGCCAGCTGTCCATTGTTTGGCCATCGAACAACAGCACCCAGCCGTCTTCTTTTTCTTTTTTGGTTAATTGGTTGGGACCTACACTTTCGGTGCAGGATGAAAGTAAAATAACAGCTGCTCCGCACGCAGCCCATGTCGCTAATTTATTCATTGATGTTTGATTTAGATTTTAGATATCAGATTTTTAGATACTAGATATTAGAAAATTAGAATTGGGCAAAAAAGCTTGAACCCGTAACTCGTAACACAAAGCTCCTTGCTCTCTGCTCCTAGCTCTCTGCTCTTCGCCCTCTGCCCTCTGCCACTACGCCGGCATGTCCGGTAATGACCAAGGTGCGCGGTAGGTGTGCTTAATCAGCTCTGTCGCGAACGCTTTTGCCGAAATCGGATCAGTCCATGTTTTGTCAAAGGTTGGGTGACCATCGTGAATTTTGAATCCATCTCTTACTACTGTTTTAATGGTTTCATCATCCTTCAGGTTCGTGAATGTCATGTTCTCACCATCCCATTCCAATGGTTTGTTCAGGCTTTGCAGGCGAACTGCTAAAACACCCATCACTACCATTTCGTTGAATGGACCGGCTTCGCTGAAATCGGACGCTGTTTTTATGCGGCTGTCGGCACTTTCTTTACAAGCGCGTACCCAATCCATTTCGTGACTCAGTTCAACACGACGACGGAACTTCGGCGCATTCGGCACACGCCCTGACAACAACCAGGGATCTTTTCCGTAGCAACCGCAAATCAGCTTGTCTTTGGTACCGTGGAAGATCACACCACCACCGGCATCATTCATATCCCGTCCGGCAGGCCATCCGTCGGGCAACATCGGTTTAATACCTCCGTCGTACCAATGCACGTCTACCTCCGGCAATTTAATTTTCATTTTCTTTTTCGGCGAGCGAGCCGGGAAGGTCAGTTTCACCGACTGAGCAACAGGAGCACAATCATTCAGCAGTAAAGTTGAATTTCCCTGCGCAAGGGTTGGATAGCCCAGGTCGAGCCCAACAAACACCGGATGCAGAATATGACAGGCCATATCGCCCAGTGCACCTGTGCCGTAATCCCACCAGCCGCGCCAGTTCCAGGGGTGATAAATCTCGTTGTACGGACGCATTTTGGCCGGTCCAACAAACAAGTCCCAATCCAGGGTTTCGGGAACCCACTGTCCGTTCTCCGGTGTGTTCAATCCTTGTGGCCAGATTGGTCGGTCGGTAAACGCTTCCACTTTGGTCACCTCACCAATTTCGCCGTTAGCCAGCCATTCGGTCGTCAGGTTTACGCCTTCTCCCGACGAACCCTGGTTACCCATCGAGGTGGCAACGTTGTACTTGGCAGCCAGCTTGGTTAACAGGCGCGATTCATAAACCGTGTGCGTCAATGGCTTTTGCAGGTAGACATGTTTGCCCATTGCAATGGCATGTGCTGCCGTAATTGCGTGGGTGTGGTCGGCTGTGGCAATAACAACTCCGTCGATTGAGTTGCCCAACTTATCGTACATTTCGCGCCAGTCTTTGAACTTCTCTGCTTTTGGGAAGTGGTCGAAACAGCCTTTCGCATATTTCCAATCCACATCGCACAAACCGATGATGTTCTCCGCTTCCATATTTTTTAGGTTAGCAAAGCCCATCCCGCCGACACCCACACCGACGATATTTAATTTATCACTGGGAGCTTTGTGCCCCAAACCGGCGATAACATGGCTGGGTAAAATCGTAATCCCCGCCGCGGCAACAGCAGTGCGTCCTAAAAACTGACGTCGGCTAAAGCCGCTCGATTTCTTGTTTTCACTCATGGATTAATTCGTTTAATTGGTTAATAATGAAGTTTCTATTTTATGTTTTAGATATTTAGTTTGAATCGAAGTATCAAACGATTTTCTCGTTCTCTGCGTCCCAGAAAACTTTTCTGTTCTCGCGCAGGGCAATGGTTGCCATGTGTGCCGTAACCGCTTCCTCGAAAGCCTGGTCAATGTTACAGCTGGGTTGCTCACCGCTGCGGATACAATTCAACCATTCGCGGATATGCAGGTGTGTGGTGTCCACCCGCTTGCCCTGTACATAAGTGTAGAGCAAACCGCGGCTGGCAAAATACTGCTCGGTTGCCGAAGTCACGGCATCCACATTCGACTTCCCGGGAACATAAGTAATCATCGGTTTGTCCGACGATACCACGCCCGACTGCAACTGCTCGCGGTATCGGGTCGACCGACTATCGGGCGTCACCGTCAAGCTGTTTTCCATTTCCATACTGGCGTCGTGCCCCATGATGACTTTCCCTCGAAAACGCTCGCTGGCCAGCGATGCACTATAGAGGAAGGTCAAATCGCGATCCGGATATTCCATTACCGACTGAAAAACGTCGGGTACTTCACGCCCATCCTTGTAGAAATAGACGCCTCCTGAAGCCACTGCTGAATGCGGAATTCCGAGCTTCAAAACCTGGTTCAATGCATCGTACTCGTGCGTGAGTAGGTCGCCCGACAAGCCGGTTCCGTAGTCCCACCAGCAACGCCAGCGGAAAAAGCGTTCGAGGCTGAAGGGGTGCGAATCCGTTGGCTCGGTAAACTGCTCCCAATCAATTGTCTCCGGGCTTCCCTTCGGGTGAATATCGTACACCCAGGCTCCGTTCGGATCATTCCGGTTGGTACACACTTCAATGAGTGTAATCTTGCCCAGAATATTCTTGTCGATAATTTCTTTGGCTTTGTTATAGCTGGCGGTTTGTCGTCCCTGGTGTCCCAGCTGCATGATAATGCCGCTCTCCTTCACGGCTCGTCGAACGTCGAAAGCTTCTTCAACGGTTCTTGTCAAGCCTTTTTCAACGTAAACATGCTTACCGGCTTTGGCTGCATCTACCACCATTCGGGCATGCCAGTGGTCGGGCGTGGCAATGATAACGGCATCCACGTCGTCGGCATTAATTAGCTCGGTGTAACGGCGATAGCGTTTTGCTGATAATTTCATTTCACCGTCAACACCGTTGCGCCCCGTGTTAGCAGCTGCTGCCAATGCATTTTCGGCGTGCACATCAAACAGATCGCAAACGGCAGTAATGACAATGTTCAGATCTTCCTGTTCCTGGTATTCTGCATAGCGGCGATCGTTTGCATTTGCAGCCGCTCCACGCTTCCAGTCATCAATCAACTCAGGACGAGCAAAGCCGGCAGCGCGCATAAGCTGCTCTCCGCGAATTCCATAACCAATGATCCCCACCCGGATGGTTTTACCATCAGATTTTGTCGGTGCAACAGCGGGATGTTCGTCAAAATTCAATCCCAACTCCTGGGCAATCGAGCTTTGCCGTAGTCGCTCGGCATTCCATTTACGAAACATGCCGTAACCAAAGGCGCCCAAAGCAGGCAGTGTCGCAAAGCCTTTCAAAAGGTCTCTCCTGGAAAAACCTTTTCCGTCATTTGTTTGGTTGTCCATAGCTTTGCTTACTTTTTGGGGCGGTTAAACAATAGGCGATCCAATCCGATCCGGCGACCGGTGGGATACACCAGCAAAATGAGTAACAGGAAAACAAAAATGAGGTTCTTATTGACCCACATAGCACTTTCGCCGGATGGCAGCATGTAAGAAGCGTTGATTAGTGCCGGGTGTGACAGGAAATACAAGAAGATGACGATAATTCCGGACAGGGTTGCCACCCGGGTAAACAAACCGAGAACCAGGCCCAGCCCGATAGCGATTAGTCCGTAAACATTTAGAAAATTGACAATGCTTAAACTGGTTGGACTGGCAGCCAGTGAGTGAAAGAAAGAAGCGAACATTCCCTGCGAATCCATCAGGAAGGCGTAGGCCGACCAGGACGGATTCATCAATTTGATGATGCCTTCGTAGAGGCAGTACCAGCCAATCAAAACTCGTGAACTGACCAAAATTGCCAGTTGCCATTTCGAATAAATAATTTCTGATTTCATTGGTTTAATTTATAGTTGCGTTGGTTTAGGTCATTCTACCTGTAATACAAAATACACTGCTAAAACTCTACCGAGAACCAGCCTGTTCTAAAACATCAACTCCAATTTCCCCAACAATCGACAGGACAATCTATGGTCGGGCTTAATCCTTATACTGATTCATTCTTTTTGAAAATAGTTTTATCGTAGTAACGGGGAAACTTTCTTAAGTCTGTAAGTTAAACAATTACTGGTTGAATGAAAATATGTTGCACAGGATACGCGTGCGAAATCGCAGGGTATTCCCGAATCTAAAGGGAAATGAAGATATGCAGTGCAGCGCCCTCTAAACTGAAAATATTCGATACAAACCGTCTGGCTGCATATCTTCATTATCCCGATTATTGTTCTTACATGGCGCTTTTCGGACGACTTTCAGCAGCCGCTCCAAAATCCTTATTCGGTTGACTGCCCATGACAAATTCCAACTTACCACCGGCCATTATTTCGTTATAACTGATATAAGTTTTGTCGTACGGTTCTCCATTTAGCTTAACCGACTGAATGTAGATATTTTGGTCGCTGTTATTCGCCGCCTCAACGGTAAATGTTTTGTTTTGAGGCAGCGCAATAGTCGCGCGTTCAAACAACGGACTGCCAAATACAAAAATGCCGTTTGACGGATTGACCTGGTAAAAGCCCAAAGCCGATGTGATGTACCAGGCCGACATTTGCCCACAGTCTTCGTTACCGATTACCCCATCGGGCTTAGTGGTGTAGAAATTCTTTTCGACAAAGCGAACTTTCTCGGCCGACTTCCACTGCTGACCGGCGTAAGGATAGTAGTAACAAAACGGATGGCTCGGCTCGTTACCATGCGCGTACTGGCCGATCAATCCGCTGATGTCCGGCGGAGCCGCTTCTCCCATGTCGCCTTCTGCAACAAACAGCGAATCCAGCTTCGACACAAAGTTGTCATCTCCGCCCATGAGCTCAATCATTAATTCGGGGCACTGCGGATTGGCGAAGGTATACTGCCAGCCTGTACCTTCCGTAAAATCGCGTGACTCGAACGGCCTGTAATCCGCACGCCAGCTTCCATCTGCTATTTTCGGACGTATAAACTGGATGTCCTTGTCAAAATAATCCTTGTAAGCTTCGCCCCTTTTGATGAATGTGTTGTATTCGCTGTCTTTGCCCATTTTATTGGCCATCAATGCAGTGCCCCAATCATCAGCCGCATATTCCAGTGCAACAGAAGTTGCTTCGTGCACCTGATCCGAAGGAATAAAGCCCATTGCCATTAGCTCACTCACTCCTTTTTGCTTGTCGTAAGTAGCCGATGAAATCATATCCGTCAAAGCCCGATCTGCGTCGAAACCAGTAAAGCCTTTCAGGTACGCATCGGCAATAATCGGAACAGCGCTGTAGCCCGGCATACATTCCGTTTCGCCACCATTCAACGGCCAAATTGGTAGTTTCCCCTGTTGGTCGTAGATACTTAAAAATGAATTGACAAAATCGTCAACCATATTGGGTTTGATGATGGTAAACAGCGGATTCAAAGTCCGGTAGGTGTCCCAAAGCGAGAAACACGAATAATTTGTCCAATCTGCTTTATAGATCTTGTCATCGTGTCCGCGGAATTCGCCGTTCACATCACAATACAACTGCGGAGCCATACACGTGTGATACATCGAGGTGTAAAAGATCTCCCGATCGGAGGCATTATCCGTTTTGATATTGATTTGCGCCAGCTGCTCGTTCCATTTATCGACCGCTTGCTGATGAACCGCATCAAAGTCCCAGCCTTTCATTTCGGCATCCATATTCTCCTGTGCATTTTTACAACTAACCGACGAAATGGCGACTTTCAACAAAACATCGTCAACATCACCTTTCAAGCTAATCACACATTTGGCACCCGAATCAGCCGACTTTGTCTCGATCTCATTTTGGCCGACGTAATTGTCGTTGTCATAAACCAGTACCGAGTCTATCGATTGGTTTGTTCGCAGGATAAAAAAGACTTTGCGTGTTGGACTCCATCCATGCGCAAACCGGTAACCTTCGATTGTATATTCATCTGTTTTTTTCGCATAGGTTGCAAAAGCACGCGAATCATTACCTTCTTTCAAATTCAATAAAATGTGTTTCTCTTCACCTGCCGGGAAAGCGTAGTGATGCAGTGCTGTGCGCTCCGTCGCTGTTAACTCGGCATTGATTCCGTTACTCATTTTGATGGCATAATAGCCGGGAGAAACCGTCTCCTGATCGTGCGTATAATAAACAGAACACGAACCATCAATATTTTCCTGTGTTCCCCGCTCAGTTCGAATATCGCCTAGGTAAGGCATCACTAAAATATCGCCCAAATCAGAGCATCCAGTTCCGCTTAAATGGGTATGACTGAACCCGATCAGGATGCTGTCGGAATAATGGTATCCCGAACACCAGTCCCATCCTTTGAAGATATTTTGTGGTCCCACCTGCACCATTCCAAACGGTACATTGGCTCCCACAAACACATGGCCGTGGCCACCGGAACCGATGAAAGGATTCACATAATCTGTATAATCTACCTGTTTGACCTCAGGGGCAGTCTGGCAGGAAGAAAAAGCCACGATCCCACCGAATAAACAGGCCAAAAAAAGTTTGTTTAATTTCATTTGATTCTATTTTACCTTGTTCTCCCGAACATTACTTCATATTTATTCAGAAAGAGCCCCAGTGGATTGCTGAGGCTCTTCTGTTACAAGTTAAACTCTATTTACTGGCGTAGCCGTCATTCTGCACAAGATTGGGGTTACGCTGCAATTCGCTCAATGAAATCGGGAAAACCAGGTCGGTTTGCTTAAAGGTTGCACCGGCTGCATTTGATGCACCGATCAAATCCACATAGCTCACAACTCCAGCTTCAGTTTCCGAGATTACCGGGAATTTCATCGTCCGCACACAATCGTCCCAAATCTTGAATTCCAACGGGAATTCGCGGATTCGTTCTGTCCAGCATGTTTCAATGAAGTCGCTTTGAGAAAGCGCTTGCAATTCTGTTTTAATCTCAGCAACTGTTTTTCCTTCGGTGTTTGCGCGGGCTTGCACCTGTGCCAGGTATTCAGCGGCATCGCTGGTTACACCATCAGTTTGAGCAATCGACTCGGCATAATCCAGGTAGGCTTCTGCCAGGCGGTAGAAATTCCAGTCCTTGGTTCCTTTACCGGTCGACAACAGCGCGTCTTCATCGTAGTAATACCAGCATCCTGCCTGTCCTTCGGGCGCGGTCCAGGTTTTACCATTGTCAGGGTTCGTGTAATCCCAATGGAAGAACTGATTAGGCTGAATGCGCAAATCGGTTGATTCATAAACATTCAGGAACTGGTCGATTGGACCGTAAACCCGTTCGAAGATGGAATAGGTTCCGAAGATAGCTGTTGCCGAAGACGAGAAGCAATAAGTTGGCCACCAGCTGCTGGTACTGATACTGGCATCATATTCCTGGCAATAAATCACCTCATCCAAATCGTCGGTCGAACGCAGAATGTTGTAAGCACTACTGCTGGTCATATCGGTGTTCTCTGTTAATGAATGCGGTGAGTCAACAACTATTTTGGCATAGGTCTTTGCATTCGCATAGTCACCCTGGTGGAAATAAACATCAGTCAGCACCATTGCTGCAACGTATTTGGAAATACGATGGCCATTCGATGCAAACATTTCGGCAGGCAGTACACTGATCGCATCCTGAAGATCTGTTTCGATCTGTTGATAAACAGTCGCTGCAGCCGTTCTTTCCGGATAAAGATTATCCAATGTCGTTGGCTCAAGCAGCAAAGGCACGTCACCAAAAGTTTTGACCAGGAAGAAATAGTTGAAGGCGCGGAAGAACTTGGCTTCAGCTGTCAACTGTTCCGAAGTACTTGACTCCATTGTGATACTTGGAATGCTGGCGATTGCCGTATTTGCCACGTTGATCGCATTGTAGCAGTTGTCCCAAATGTCATCAGATGTGTCGGAGATCTCATTGGTATGGTCCTGGCGAGTCAGCAAACGTGAATATTTGCAGACCACTTCCTGTCCTTCATAGCTGTTACTGAAATAACCGGTCAGCATTCCGGTAATTGAAACTTTCGGGCCAATGTAAGCACTAGATGCATAGGAGATCCGTCGTGGCGCTCCGTTCCGGTACAAATAATTTACGTTGGCTGTTGCCTGTGCTTCGGTTGTATAATAATCAACATCCGTTATCGATGATTTTGGACTTTCTTCCAGAAACTTGTCACACGAGGTCAAACACAGAAGTCCCACTGATAAGAGTAATATTATCTTTTTCATGCTAGTTTTCATTTTTAGGTGATTAGAATGTTACGTTTACTCCCAGTGTCCAGGTTCTGGCTCGAGGATAAGCAAAGAATGTCATATTCTGTCCGAATTTATTGGTCGTTCCCTGTGAAGTCGATTCAGGATCGTAACCGTTGAATTCATCTGAACAGATCAGGAAGGCGTTGTTTACACTGGCATATAAACGGAAGGCAGAAATCCCCATGGATTCACATTTCACTTTCGGAATATTGTACCCCAACTGAATCAGGTTGGCTCTCAAATACGAACCGTCGGCAATCCAGCCTGAGTCCACAGTGGTATTCTGGCCGGCATGTCCTGAATTACACAGGTAAATTGCCTGTTCCATCGTATTCGGATTTGTGCCGTCGTAGGCGTCGTACAAAATGTTTGACAAACCATTGGTGATTCCGAAGCGGTCGTAGGTTGAGTGATAGAACTGCTGCATGGTTTCAACTCCCCAAACAAACTGCAGGTCAATCGTTAGGTCGAAGTTTTTATAAGCGAAGTTATTTATAAAGCTACCGGTCCAATCGGGCATCCCTTTACCGATAATTTCTTTTTCTGTAGTTCGTTTCGCACGACCAACCTGGCTCAGCTCAGCTTCGCCGGCTTCATAATCTTCGATTGTATAAACGCCGAGTCTTTTGTAACCATAGAAACTACTCAGGTTTTCGCCGACGCGCAAAACGCTTTCCGAACCACCAACCCAGCCGTTCAGCTCAATATCCTCATCGTTTTCACCCAAATGAAGTATTTTGTTCTTGTTGAAGTTCAGGTTCAACGTCGTATTCCAGCGGAAATCCTCTGTTCTTACCGGAGTGGCGTCAATCATCACATCAAGCCCCTGGTTTTGCACCGATCCGATATTTTTATAGATGGAGCTAAAGCCTGAAGATGTTGGGAGCGGTGTTTCGAGCAACAGATCAGTTGTCTTTTTGTGGTAATAGGAAATATCGAAGTTCAAGCGGTTTTCAAACAACCCCAAGTCGAAACCGAAATCCCACTGTGCTGTTTTTTCCCATTTCAAGTCGGGGTTTGCCATTGAACTGATGTAAGAATAAGCTGCACGCGAACCATCGAGCAACAAAGTACCCGAACTTACCGAAGCCAGTGACTGATAAGGATCAATCTCCGAGTTACCGGTGATCCCGTAGCTGGTATGCAGCTTCAAATTACTCACCAAATCGTCGTCTTTCAGGAAATCTTCCTGCGAAACGTTCCAGGCCAAACCAGCCGACGGGAAGAAGGCGTATTTGTTGTTTGCACCAAACTTGGAAGAACCGTCATAACGGCCTGTTACAGTTGCCGAATACTTATCGTTGTAGGTATAGGCGAAACGAAGGAAGTAAGAGTTCATCGCCCACTTGTTGTAATCAGATGATGGTGAAGAAGGCGTTGTTCCTGCTCCCATGTTGTACCATTCAAAGAAGTCATCGCTGAAACCTTCGGTGTAGGACGAATCAAAGTTGTAAGTCCGCTCCTGCCAGGAAAGACCTGCCATTGCATTCAAGCGGTGCAAACCAAATACCTTGTTATAAGTCAGGTAGGTTTCCTCTTGCCAGTAGAAGGTATTCGTATGCTGCAGGCTAGCCCAACCGTTCGGCATGGAAATGTTATTCAACGAAACAGAAGAGTAGCCTCTGTAGGTTTTGTTTTGATTATCGACACCAAACTGTGTTTTCAAATCCAGTCCTTCCATCAAATGAAAAGTCAAAGCGGCATTTCCGAAGATCTGCGTGTTGTAGTTCATCCGTTTTTGCAAATCAAGGATCATAGCAGGATTCGACATTCCTTCAAAACCAAAGGTATCCGACATGGTCGAGCTGGAAGAAGTTGTATAGTCGCCGTTGGCATCACGAACCGGCAACCAGGGTAACATTTCAATCATGGTGCGTCTGGCTTCCTGGCCGCCACCGGTCTCCGGCGTATAACGGCCCCAGGAGTGATTCACCATCACGTTGATCGCTGTTGACAACCATTCAGTTGGAGTTGCATCGAACGATACTTTGGCATTCAAACGTTTGGTGTAAGTGTTATTCACCACTCCTTCCAAATCGGTGTAATTCAGAAATGCACCTGTCGATGAGGTTGCACCAGCCTGCTGAATACTCAGTTGGTGGTTTTGAGAGAACGCTGTGCGTGTGGCTTCTTTTTGCCAATCGGTATCATAAAGTGGATTACCCGAAGCATCGAAATAATTCCGGTCGGTAAACCAGTCTGTGCGGTCGAGCGACCAATCGTAGCCCATGTAGGTATTTTCGTTTTCCAAACCTTGCATAAACGCATCGGTCCATTCCTGAGCATTCAACACATCCATGTAGCGTGCAACAGTGCTGACACTCGCCGATCCCTGGTAACTGATGGTCGTTCCTTCGCCACCTTTTTTACCACGTTTTGTTGTTACGATAATTACACCGTTTGCACCACGGGCACCATAAATAGCAGCAGCGGAAGCATCTTTCAAAACCTCGATGCTTTCAATGTCGTTGGGGTTCGCCAATCCAAAGTTTTCCATCACTACACCGTCCACAACGTACAGCGGGTCTGACTTGGAGTTGATAGTCGATAAACCACGGATAACAACGCGGCTTTGATATGCGCCCGGTTGTCCGGAGTTGGAATAAATATTCACACCCGAAACTTTACCTCTCAGGTTATCGAGCGCGCTGAAGTTTTGACTTTTTACCAGTTCGGAACCTTTAGCCTGCGAAATTGAACCGGTCACATCCTGCTTACGCATTGTTCCGTAACCAATGGCTACAACCTCTTCAATGCCGATTGTTTCTTCCGCTAAAGTCACGTTAATATTCGATTTACCGGCAACGATTACTTCTTCGGATCTCATCCCTACGAATGAAAACACCAAAGTGGCATCACTGGGAACATTGTCCAAAGTGTAGTCACCTTGACCATCAGTTATCGTACCGATTGTGGTTCCTTTTATAATCACCGTCACACCAGGCAAAGGCGCTCCGCCTGTATCGACCACCCGGCCTTTGACAGTCAGATTAGCGGCAACAGCGTTTTCAGCAACCGAGCTGGACAAAGTAATGATCCGGTTTGTTTTTTTGAATTCGACGTTTGTTCCGGCAAACAAAGTTTTCAAGACATCGTCAACCTCTTTGTTGTCGGAAGTGATGGATACTTTTCGTTCGACGTCGACAAGCTTCTCGCTGTACATGAAGCTGTACCCGGTCAAATCTTCTATTTGAGAAAGAACTTCCTTCACAGATACGTTCTTAAGATTCAAATTTACCGTAGTGGTTTGTGAGTAGGACTGGTTTGCCGTAACAGCAAAACAGGAAAGGAGAATAAAGAAGGCTGTTAGTTTCATAACTCGGAAATAAGCAGTTACGATGGGAACATAGCATTCCCATCCGGTGCAATCATTTTTTTTCATACTTTTACAATGTTATAGTTAGAATTTGCCCTGTACCTGGCCGTTCAGGGTAGATTTTTAAACTCATTAGGGAAATGTAGCAGCATTTCCCTTTTGCATTTAGGCTGTTACATAAGCATGCGTTTTTAGTTGGTTTATCGTTTATTTATCGTGATTGTTTGTTTTGAGAAACTGCCATCGGGCAACTTGATTCTTGGTGAAATTCGATAACGAATTGGCGTAATTTCCTTCATCAGTTCCAGAATTTGGGAGAGCGGTTCATCAATAAAAGTTACCGTGTAAGTCAGATCCCGCAGATCATCATCAACCACAAAATCAACATTGAATTTACGTCCCAACCGATCGACTACTTCTTCGATGTCCGAATTCTCAAACATCAGGAGCCCATCTTTCCACCCGATATATTTCCCGGTGTTTCCGATCGTGCTTTCAATTTTTCCCGAGTTGATAAAATACTCGACATGCTGTCCCGGCTTCATGGCTCCCAATTGTTTCGCACTTCCCTGCCCGGTTGCATGCTCCAGCTCAACTTTCCCTTCCACGAGCGTCGTCGAAACGACATTCTGACCGGGATAAGCCTGAACATTGAACTTGGTCCCCAGTACTTTCACATTTAAACCATTGGCCTCAACAATGAAAGGCTTCTCCGGATTATGAGCCACTTCGAAAAAGCCCTCACCTTTTAATTTCAGCTCTCTCTTCTTTCCAGTGAAAATTCGGGGATAGGAAATCTTACTGCCATAATTCAGATGAACGGTCGTTCCATCGGAAAGCTTAACTGTGGTTATCGAACCAACTGGCGCCGAAACCTCAACGGAATCCACCATCATATCAGCCAAACTACTGGGTTGCTTTACCTGATTGTAAACGGTGTAACACAAGATTGATAAAACAGGAATAAAAAGTATGGCAGCAGCTTTCGTCGCCCAACCAATAAAGCGTGACACGTTGCGCGTCCTGGCCACGCGCTGCGTTTTGTTAAGCTTACTATGGATGTTGTCAAGAAGGCGATTGAATTTCAGATTTTCGTCTGCACCAAATTCTATATCGGGTAAATCGAAGCTTTTCCAATCTTCATAAACCAATTTCTCCTTTTCGTCGGCTGAGTCAAACTTGCTCAACCAATTCTTCACTTGCTCCAATTCCTCCGGGGAACATTGGTCGTTTAGGAATTTATCCAACAGTTCTTTCGTCATATTAGTCAGTTATCATCTACCAAGGAAACTATTAAGCATTAAAAAGGATTCTTTCCTTCGGTAAATCGACAGTAATACGCCTAAGCCGACAAAAGGGACTAACTGAAACCTAACTTTTTTTCAAAAAAATAAATGGAGAAATAAAACACAGATCATCAAACCATTATCTAGATTCGACCGCAGATATTTAAGCGCAGACACCAAATGATTTTTAACTGTGTTGGATGAAAGACTCAGCCGGACGGCAATTTCGTCATGCGATAAACCCTCTTCCCTGCTTAACCGAAATATTTCCTGCTGGCGAGGTGTCAATTCTGCGATAAGCTGATTTACCCGCTCGTTTAGTTCGTGGAATTGAACCTCATTCACGACCTCGGGCGCATTTTGAGTTTCCTGTATTGATGCCAGATGATCCAGGTATTTCTTTTCGCTCACCCGCTTCCGAATAAGGCTGATGGTGGAATTGTATGCGATGGTAAACAGAAAAGATTCGAAGGAGGAAAAGACATTGATTCGTTCCCGGTTTTCCCAGACTTTTATAAACACTTCCTGCACAATCTCTTCAGCGTCTTCGTCTGATTTGACATAGCGAATAACAAAATAGTACAGCCGTTTGCAATACCGATTGTAAATCGTATCGAAAGCTTGCATGTCTCCATTCTTCAGGAGCGTCAACTGATTTCTATTTAACTCTAAATCGACCAATAGTTAGCAATATGTCGTCCTCAAATATATCGTTTTGAAAAAAAACGTAAAACGATTTCCTCCCTTTTTATATAAATATGCCCTAGGAAATACTCACTCATATGTTGTGAAAAATGAAAAATAAAAGTGAAGTGTGACTGTGTTCGTTAACGTAAATCCTCTGGTTCGTCATTTTCAATCTGTAAAAAAATCAGCCATAGTCGATCCGAAATTCTCTTCCCGACAAACAAAAGGTTTTCGTTAAGCAGCTTCAATATTGAAACAGAATAACTAAATTAGGATTTCCTAAACTCAACCGATCAATCTTCATTTTAAATACTTATGAATCATTTCCACACATCCCGAATTCATTCATTCTTCTCTATTCTCATCATAATATCAAGCCTGTTTGTTATGCTCAACTCCTGCGAAAACAAGAAAGAAGTTCGTATCGGACAATTTCAAATTCAATCGGATATCGGCTATCCGAAAATGAAAGGAAGCGCTGCGTTCGATTCAATCAGCGGCGAATACCGTATCCAAGGTGCCGGCGAAAACATTTGGTTCGACAAAGATCAATTCCAGTTTATCTCGAAAAGGATCAGCGGTGATTTCATTCTGACTGCCCGGGTAAAATTTACAGGCGAAGGTGAAAACGAACATCGAAAAATAGGAATGATGGCCCGGGAGGAACTGTTCGGTGGAGCGGCACATGTGAGCGCTGTTGTTCATGGCGATGGCCTCGCAGCCTTGCAATATCGCCCGGAACGAAACAGTGATACCCAGGAAATCCGGGCCAATGTTTCAGTTCCAAACATGATCCGACTGGAGCGACAGGGACAGCGCTTTATTTTTTCGATGGCAGTGGAGGGAGAAGCCATGCAATCTGTTGAACTTGATGGATCTCAGCTGTCCCCGGAAGTCTATCTAGGGCTTTTTGTGTGTTCGCACGACGAAGATGTGTTGGAAGAGGCCATTTTCGACAATGTACGACTGACTATCCCCGCGCCCGATGACTTCGTTCCTTACCAGGACTACATTGGCAGCCAAATCGAAATTTTGGATTTTGAAAGTGGCAAACTGAATATCATTTTTAGTTCTTCGAAATCGCTGCAAGCCCCGAACTGGTCACCCGATGGAAAATCATTGTACTACAACAGCGATGGCAAGATCTTCAAGCTCAACCTGGCAGATAACAGCTCGACCGAAATCAATACCGGTTTTGCCCAGAATAACAACAACGACCACGTTCTGTCATTAGATGGCCTGCTGCTCGGGATTAGTGATCATACCGAAGATCCGAACCACGCTTCGCTGATTTATACCCTCCCTGCTGAAGGTGGAACTCCCGAGCGATTAACCAACGAAAGTCCCTCCTATTTGCATGGCTTTTCACCCGATAAACAATTTGCCGTTTTCACGGGAGGCCGGAACAACGCGGAGCAACTGGATTTATACAAAATTGACCTGGAGACCAAGGAAGAAATTCAGCTAACTGACTCAGAAGGATTAGACGACGGATCGGAATATTCGGCCGATGGAGAATTCATTTATTTCTGCTCGACACGAACCGGTACCATGCAGGTCTATCGCATGAAACCGGACGGCACAGAACAGACGCAGCTCACTTTCGACGATTTCAATGATTGGTTTCCGCATGTGTCGCCCGATGGAAGCCAACTGGTGTTTATTTCGTATCCGAAAGAAATCGCGGCCGACGATCACCCCTTCTACAAACGGGTAACCATTCGTACGATGGCTTCCACTGGCGGGGATCCGAAAGTAATCGCCTACCTCTACGGAGGACAAGGTTCGATGAATGTTTTCAACTGGTCGCCCGACGGCAAGAAGATTGCGTTTGTGAGCAACACGGTCATTGAATGACCCGCGGTCACCCGGATCTTTGTTTATTTTGCATTAAAAAACGAGCACAATAACTGGTGGGCTTTTTCGAGACAGTCCATTTCAGCTTTTTTAAAATAACTTTAACGACTCTTGTGATCGATTCCGATTTTTGCGCCTGGAATCATTTATGAATTGACAATTATGCCACTGAAGATTAAAAGACATCTCGACCAGTTTTACATTCTGAAATATGTGATCAAATGGTTTCTGCTCACGCTTCCCGTTGCACTGATCTCGGGTAGCCTGGTTGCCATTTTTCTTTACCTGCTCCAATTAGCTACCGAAACGCGTTGGCAACAGGGCTGGCTGCTTTATTTTCTTCCGTTGGCGGGTGTGGCGATTGTCGCTCTTTACCGATTTAAAGGTAAAAATGCAGAAGCCGGCAATAACCTGGTGGTCGACGAAATTCACAAGCCCGGTGGTGGTATCCCGGCACGCATGGCTCCATTTGTATTGATTACCACAGTTGCCACCCACCTTTTTGGTGGTTCGGCCGGCCGAGAAGGTACAGCCGTGCAAATCGGTGGTAGTATGGCCGCCTTTGTCGGAAAGATGCTGAAACTGGATAAGGACGATTTACGAATTCTCCTCATTTCAGGGGTGGCTGCAGGTTTTGGTGCTGTTTTCGGGACACCAATCGCCGGAGCAATTTTTGCACTGGAGGTGCTGGCTTTCGGCAAAATAAAGTATGATGCTCTTTTCCCCGCACTTTCGGCTTCGCTGATGGCAGATATTGTTTGTTCGTCGTTTGGCATCACCCACACACACTACCACGTCAACTTTCACGACCATGTGCAATCGAGCTTCTCGTTTATGCATTTCGACCTGAAACTGATTTTCTTCGTCATTATTGCAGCCATCTTTTTCGGACTGGCAGGAAACGCTTTTGCCTACCTGACACACGAAATCAAAGACCTGGCCAACAAATATATCAAACGGAAATTGCTGATTCCAGCAGTTGGAGGACTTGTTGTAATTGCCATGACCTTCCTTCTGGGCACCCGCGACTACCTGGGTATTGGTGTCACCACGGCCGATGGAACCGGCGTTAGTTTAGTCAACGCTTTTAAAGCGGATGGCGTGGACTTGCTCAGCTGGTTTTGGAAACTGGTTTTCACTGCCGTAACTTTAGGTACGGGTTTTAAAGGAGGTGAAGTGACGCCTTTGTTTTTCATTGGAGCTACACTGGGTAACACCATCGCTACGCTAACCGGAAACCCAGTCGATCTGTTTGCGGCACTCGGTTTTATTGCCGTGTTTGCCGGCGCTACCAACACGCCAATGGCCTGTACGCTAATGGGAGTTGAATTATTTGGGGGAGAACATATTCTGTACTACGCTATTGCCTGTTTTATTGCCTACTATTTCTCCGGAAATTCGGGCATTTACTCTTCGCAACGTTTGGGCGTTTCCAAAGGGGTATTCGATTATCAAACCGAGACCAACCAAACGCTGAAACAAATTTGGGAAACCAAAAAGAAAAAAGGCAAACACAACGATCATGAAAGTTAAAGTCAGGCAAGAAACCGAAGCCGATTACGATGCTGTTTTTAAACTGACAGAGGAAGCTTTTCGTTCGCTGGATATCAGCGATCACCGCGAACAGTTTTTGGTTCAGCGCCTAAGGCATTCTGATTCTTTTATCCCTGAATTGTCGATGGTTGCCTGCCTGAATGACGGCACTGTTGTCGGCCATATTTTACTAACCGCGATTAAAATCGTAGAAGATAAAGGGCTCGTGCATCACGCGTTGACTCTCGCCCCAGTCTCTGTTCTGCCCGAATACCAAAATCAGAATATTGGCAGCCAGCTGATTGTGGCCGCACAAAACAAAGCGCTGGAAATGGGCTACAAAGCGATTGTGCTGGTTGGGCACGAGAAATATTACCCCCGCTTTGGCTACGAGCTTTGCAGCAAACACAACATCAAATTACCATTCGACGCACCTGCGGTGAATTGTATGGTGATGGAAATTATTCCCTTTGCCTTAAACGAAATTAAAGGCACGGTCCAATACGATCCGGCATTCTTCGAATAAAAAAAGGCTCTCGTTATGGGAGAGCCTGTCTTGTTAATTATTCTTCTTTTAATCGAGATCTATTCTGAAAGAATACTGTCTACCCAATCTTCCGGAATCTTATTCACTGATTGGGTTAACATTTCACCCCACATTTTCGAGATCGCCTGCAAATCGCCCTCAAAAAAGCGCTTCACTTTAATTTTCGAACTTTCTTTCTCGTAAATCATTACATCCACGGGGTAACCAACATCGTTAGCCGATACACGGGTAGAATCGAACGACAGGAACGCTGCCGTCAGCGCAAAACGAATGCTGGAATACGGAGTGATGGTACGACGCAGAATCGGTGTTCCGTAACCGGAGTTTCCGATAATACAGAAAGGTGTTCCCTCTCCGATTTCAATCCAGTTACCTTGCGGGTACAACATGTAAAGTTTGTGCTCATCGTCGCCAACAAGCTTGCCACCAACAATTGTATTGATACTGAAATCGAGGCCACTTTCAGCCAAACTTCGCTTGTCTTCCGCAGCGACACGTTTTATTTGGTCGCCTAAAGCATTCACCACCTCGTAAAGCTTATTGAAATTGTCAAGCTTATCATTCAGGCTTTCCTGAAAGTAAGTCAGCGTTTTATCACGAACCGAACGAAGGCCCGAAGTCATCAAAAAGATATGCTGATCGCCTTGCTCGTAAATTTTATACTTGCGCGCGTTGGTTGTTTCATTTCCCGAAGTAATCCGGCTATCGCTCAAGGCCACCAGCCCCGCCTTCAATTTAATGCCAATACAATAAGTCATAGTGGTTTTTATTTCTGAGTTGCAACAATTACCGGAAAGAATCAAGCACCCGCTTCGAACAGCCAATTCTTCCCTTCGCAATAATAGCAAAAATGATAGTTGCTAAAACGGGCAATCAACAGAAAACTAACTGTAAACTCTAAAATTAACTTACCGGCTCAACAAAATTACAAAAGTTTATATTGAAAGTAGATTCCGATGTGGTTGATCGCTTCGCATATATTTCCGATTAAGGAAAAATCGTCGGCGAGCCCCAACTCATAACGATTTCGTTTCAAACCAATTCTGAAACGCATCGACGAAAATTTGTGCTCATCCAACGCCACGGTCGACAGTGTTCTCAACCGTGTAATAAAACTAAATTCTCGTTTCAATTCAGCCAAAATCTGAAACCCTGCCAGGATTTTAAAATCTGCCTCCTGCCCGGGTGAATAGGACGGGGAAAAACTTGCACTGAATTTTTTTCGCTCATAGGCAGTCTGAACACCAATCATTGCCCGAGGACTACCACCGGTAGCATAAATTAAACCAATAGCCGGTTTAAACGACTTTGCCACTTCCCAGGCAACATTGCTCATCGATAACAAACGAACTTCCTCATCGCCAAGATAATCGGCAGATAACAGGTTGACAGAAACAAAGCTGAGAGAAGAAACACCGGGAACTGAAGTCACAAACGCATTGCTCACATACCATGAATCTTCGAGCCCGGTCAGTTCAACCGAAAGTCCCTGACCTCGAACGGAAGTAACACCCAAGCAGCCGAATAAAAGAATGAACAGGTAGAGCTTTTTCATAAAAGTTTAGGCAAAGTCTTCCCAGGCGAAGCACCGAATGGCGCTTCGCTGAAAAGAAAAATCGTTAAAAAGTGAATTATTTATAAGTACTTACCCGAGAATCATCGATGGGACCTTGCCAGTTCAAACCAAAAGCAAAGTCGTACTGATTTCCATCGGAGTCGGTATAGGGAGTCATGTCGCGCGGAACATCTTCAAACTGTTCTTCCACGGTTTTCATGTTGGCAGGCATTTGGAAAGGTAATAAAGCAGAGGGTTCAACCGCTCCGGAAATAATCTCGAGCAGCGCCTGATCCTGTACGCCCATGTGAACCAAAATAGCCGATGCAGAAGGTTCAATCTCCGAGAATATCATCGGTTTGCTGACATGAGCCACTACAATCACCGGTTTGTCTCCCATCTCATTCCTCGTTTTCAGGACCAAATCCATATCACCGCTGTTATTCGTTTTTACCGTTTTGCCTTTATAGCTTCGGTTGGTAAAATCTTCAAATGGACTTCCACCTGCCAGACTTTCGTCGCGCGCGGCAATGGCTTCGTACGGACTGTATTGCAAGCTGATTGGCACATAGCCACTACCACCTTGTTCCAAATCATTTTCGTCATAACCAACTCCTCCATCCGGATTTTTAATACCAACCAATGCAAAGTCGGCTTCGGCAGGAGTAGCCACGACTTCAAAATAATGTTTGACAACGTCCAGGTTGAACGGAATTTCACGCTTCTCCGGAACCTCGAAACCAAACCAGTTTTTGGTGGCTGGAACAACTCGTTCCGGGATATAAACCTTCAGCTGTTTCTTCTGCGGCAACGTCTGTTCGTGATTTTTCAATAGAACGATCGTGCGCAACTGGGCGTCGAAACCTGCTTTCAT
Source organism: Mangrovibacterium diazotrophicum (assembly GCF_003610535.1). Classification (NCBI taxonomy): domain Bacteria; kingdom Pseudomonadati; phylum Bacteroidota; class Bacteroidia; order Marinilabiliales; family Prolixibacteraceae; genus Mangrovibacterium; species Mangrovibacterium diazotrophicum. The sequence goes on from NZ_RAPN01000002.1 coordinate 34,237, forward strand.
GTAGTCGGGATTTCCAACGATTTGTTTGGTTTCCTCGACATCCAAATATGGATTTTCGAACAAGCCTACCCGAAAGATATTCCGAAGCAAGCGAACTGCAGATCGCTCAAATCGTTCGCGCATGGCTGCTTCACCGTATTTGGCAACGCCCATCTGGTAAGCTTCAATGACTGGTCCCATATCGTTGTTTCCGCCAAACTGATCAACACCGGCTTCCAACGCTTTAAAATGACGTTCTGCCTCGGTCAGTGTTTCCACGCCCCAGCATTTTCCTTCGAAGGTTCCCACGCTATGAGTATCTTTCGTAATCATCCAATCAGTACACACTACGCCGTCGTAGCCATACATTTCGCGCAGCAAGTCTCTAATTAAATATTTGTTGTAACTGTTACCAACTTCTTCGCCATTCACGGTATCGCGTTGCCACGAAATGGTGTAATATGGCATCACAGCTGCTGCTTTCGATGTTTTGCCATTTAGTTTGAAAGCACCTTCAGTAAAGGGTTTCAAATGATCAGCCAGGTTGTTGCCGGGATAAACGGCATAAGCGCCATAGCCGAAATGTGCGTCGCGACCACCTTCTTCTGGACCGCCGCCCGGCCAGTGTTTCACCATCGCGTTTACACTGCCGTAACCCCAGCCATCGGCAACTTCCTTGTCGCCGATTGACGTTTGCATACCGTCAACATAAGCGCGAGCCATGTCGGTTGCCAGATCCGGATCTTCCCCCATGGTGCCGTCGAAACGACTCCAGCGCGGTTCGGTTGCCAAATCAATCTGAGGTGACAGTGCCGTTGCAATTCCCAATGCACGATATTCCGCCGCCGCAATCTCGCCAAACTGGTGCATCAATTCCGGATCAAAAGAAGCAGCCAGTCCCAAGGTACTAGGCCACATGGATATTTTACCTCCTGCCCCGGCATTGTATTCCGCATATGAATCGCTGCCATGGCGCGGATCGGAGCTGGTATTTACCGGAAGCCCCAAGCCAAAACCTTCCACATAAGCCTGCGCTGTGTTATTCCATTGTGCAGCAACAGCCGGACTTTCAACTGAAGTAATCAGTACATGCCGAAGGTTATCATCTTTCAAAAATTTTAATTGAGCATCGGATAAATCGCTGGGCTCTGCACCACTCTCTTCAAATGCTTTTCCACCGTAGGTTCCACCGAAAAATCCGGTTCCCCGGGCTGGAATGGCCTGATGTGCACTGTAAAGCATCAGACCAGCCATTTGCTCAACAGTCATCTGCGAAGCCAGATTCTGAGCCCGTTCATCAACCGGCAAACGCCAGTCCTCATAAGCGTCCAGCTTTCCATTGCGATTCAAATCTTTAAAGGCAAAACCTTTTTCGGTTATCAGGGTGACTCCGCTTTTAGGCGAATATCCCAGTTTTGGTCCATCGGACTGCGAGACTAAATTAAAACCGTCTTTTTCCTCTGTCGTGATTTCGGGGCTACAACTTCCAAGAAAAAGAAAGGCAGCCAGGAGTAGGATATAGTCGTACTTCTGCATGGTTTAGGTTAATTGGGTTAGGTGGAAAGGCTAAATACGCAGTTGTCAATGATCCCCGCCCCTTTATCGGGACGGAGATCAAGAATTATCTACAAACGAAAAACCTATTTTTGGCTTAACTTTTCAATCGATACTTCAGGGGCAAGTACATTGCTTACATCACCAGCATCGATATCGCTGGCCACGCTGAAGTCGGCCGTTTGATTGATTTTGATTGAAGAAGCTCCAACTTTCACAGTGTAGTTTCCGGCTTCAACAAGCCAGCTTGAAGTCGCTTCGTTGAACGAGGCCAAATCAGTTGCTTTAATTGTAAAGCTCAAAGTTGCTGTTTCGTCCGGATTCAGGAGCTTAGTTTTTCCAAAAGCCACCAGTTCTTCTTCCGGCTTTTCAAGTTTAACCTGAGGTGCAGATGCGTAAACCTGAACTACTTCGCGGCCAGCTACTGATCCGGTATTTTTCACATCAACCGATACGGTTAATTCACCGTCAAAATTGGAAGCACTTAATTTCAAGTTGCTGTATTCGAAATTCGTGTACGATAATCCGTAACCAAATTCATAAGCCACAGGAACATCAAACGTGTTGTAGTAGCGGTAACCAACGTAAATATCTTCGTCGTAAACCACTTCCCAAGGTGTACGTTTCATAAACGAGAATCCAGATAAGTCTGCTGCATTATCAACTTCATCCGACTTAATTTCGTGTCCAGGGAATGTTTTTGAAGTAGGTGCATCATCGTAAGAAACAGGGAAGGAAACTGCCAGTTTACCGGATGGGTTCACCTTACCGGAAAGCACATCAATTACCGAGTTTCCGGCTTCCTGACCAGGTTGCCATGCCAATAAAACAGCATCAGGAATGTTAGCCCAACTTGCCGTTTCAATGGCACCTCCGATATTCAACACAACAATGGCTTTTTTACCCTTTGCGTGAAATGCTTCGGTAACATCCTTGATTAGCGCCTTTTCAGTATCAGTCAGGTAGAAATCTCCCGCTTCCGGTTTGCGATCACCGCCTTCTCCCGAGTTCCGGCCGATCGTAATCAAGGCCATATCATTTTCAGCAGCCATTTTTTGAGCCAAGGCTTTTGTCAACGGCATTTCTGTCACCGGAATTTTACCATTCATCAACGCAGCCAACCAATTGTCGGTTTTAACGCCTTTGGCACGTTCTGCTTCAATGTATTTCTGATAGATTTCAGTCAGCTCGGCATCTGTTTCATATCCGCCGTTTTCCAATCCTTCCAGCAGTGAAATCGTGTAAGCCTCATTTACGTCACCACTTCCGGTACCACCAGCGATAAAATCATACGACGTGTTTCCAAAAGCAGCTACTTTTTTCACATCAGCAGTGATTGGCAAGGCCTGATCACGATTTTCAAGCAGTACCATACCATCGGTAGCCGCTTGGCGAGTTACTTCAGCATGTGCTTTCAAATCCGGATCTGAAGAATATGCGTAACCTTTGTATTTTGGCGTTTTCAGCATAATTCCGAAAATGCGGCTCAGGTTTTTATCCAAAATTGCTTCGTCAATAGCACCTTCGTTCACAGCATTAACCAGCTCCAAAACCTGTTTCGGTTGTCCGGGTTGAATCATATCATTCCCTGCTTTCATTTGGGCAATTACATCGCTACCACCGCCCCAGTCGGTCATTACATAACCTTCGAATCCCCAATCATTCCGCAATATATCAGTCAACAAACCATGACTTTCTGATGTATAAACACCGTTCAATTTATTGTATGATGACATCACCGTCCAGGGTTGCGCGTCTTTCACTGCAATTTCGAAACCTTTCAGGTAGATTTCGCGCAGGGCACGCTGGCTGACAATGGTATTCACCGACATCCGGTTGGTTTCCTGGTTATTGGCAGCAAAGTGCTTAATTGAAGTTCCAACACCGTTTGATTGGATACCTTTTACCATAGCCGCGGCCATTTTACCTGTCACCAACGGGTCTTCCGAATAATACTCGAAATTACGACCACAGAGCGGATCGCGCTGAATATTCATACCGGGCGCCAATAAAACATCAGAGCCATATTCCAACACTTCATTTCCCATCGCTTCACCAACTTTGTAAACCAAGTCTGTGTCCCAGCTCGAAGCCAAAACCGTTGCAATTGGGAACGCTGTACAGTAATAAGTTTTTTCTTCCCCTTTTCGGGTGGGTTGAATACGCAGACCGGCAGGGCCATCAGTTAAAACCTGGCAGGTTACACCAGCTTCAGGGAACTCCGAGGTATTACCGGCAGCACCGGGCAGATAGGTACGAATATGGTCTACCATTGCTTTGTAATCCGGGCCCAACTCATTATCGTCGCCACCACCAAACTTCTTTTTAATCGAGTCCGGCAAATCCATAAACATCCCGGTACCAATAAGCACCTCCGCTTTTTGATCCAATGTCATTTTTGAGATTGTATTTTTGATCACTTCTTCATCGCTCGGCTGTTTCGGTTGCGAGCTGCAGCCAAATACACCAAGTGTTAAGCTGAATAAACAAGCCTTTGAAATTAAGCTTGTCTTTTTTAATCGGTTTTTCATAAGCTGTTATGTGATTTAGTATTTAATGTCTTACTGACACAATGATAATTCAATAATATGATTTCCCCAATATGTTATACAACTGGTTCTTTATCGGATACTTGCCGGATTGGGCTATGCCGGCAATCTTTGCTCGTAAATACGAAAGCTGACAAACAAACTTCTCTATTTGAATAAAAGAGGAGCAAATGTATTCAGGTAAACCCGCCAGTTGGCCCAGGTATGGCCTCCTTCTGTCACAAAAAAGGTATGTTCCAATCCATTTTCAGTCAGTTTAGCATCCAGCTTCTGGGCGCTTTCCCAAACAAAATCGGTTTTACCGCAGGCCAGCCAGTACAACTTATAGCCGGCAGTTTTCAGCCCCTGTAATTTTTCATCGATCTCAGGTTGTTCTCCCCACAAGCCCATGCTCAACGGGCAAATGTACTGGAAAGTCCCAGGGTATTCGTTAGCAGCAGCAATGGTGTGTCCACCGCCCATGGATAGGCCCGAAATAGCGCGGTGATCCGGGTCGGCAATCACCCGGTAATTCTTCTCGATGTAAGGAACGATATCTTTCAACAAGCTATTTACATATAAATTTCGCTTGGAAGGATCTCTGAAATCTAAATCACTTTCGGGTAGTTGCGCTGTTTTTGCAGCCATTTGATTCGGATTTCCATTCGGCATCACGCAAATCATTGGCACAGCAAGGCCTTTTTCAATCAGGTTATCCAGAATCTGGCGGGCACGCCCCATAGTGCTCCAGGCATCTTCGTCTCCACCGGCTCCATGCAAAAGGTACAACACCGGATAGTCTTTGCCACTGGTTTCGTAACCAAAAGGTGTGTAAACAAACAATCGGCGGTTCAGACCCAAAGTTGGAGAATCGTACCAAACCTGGTGAAGGTCGCCGCGTTCGTTGGCCTCGAAGTAGTTCTCGGTTTTCTCACCCGGAACCAGCAAAACACTTAAATAGCGGGTGCCATCGCGCTGCATAAAAATATTCGAAGGATCGTTCACTGCCACTCCGTCCACCATAAAACTGTAGGTGTAGAGCTCCGGCTCCGGAAGTGGCATTGTAATAGACCACAGGCCACTTTCATCTTTCGTAAGGTTCACACTGCTGGGAACTTCCATTTCTCCGAATTGAGTTTTCATTTTAACAGTCGGCGTAAAACCACCGTTGATTTTTACGGTATCGGCTTCCGGAGCCATGATGCGGAACGTAACTTCACTCTCACCAATTTCGGGAGAAATGATGGGCTTCCGGTTCATAAAATTGGAAAGCTCCTGGGCTTGAACTCCGGCAACAAACGCCAGAAATAAGCATAGAATTAATGTCTTTTTTGATTTCATAAGTATCTAATTTCGTGTTAGGTTATTATTCTGCTGGCCATTCAAAATCATCTTTATTCATTCTGAAAAACCGCACAGCATTGTTAAACATGATGTCCCGTTTTTGATCTTCGGACAGAAACTGCGCATTCATGACCACTCCCATTGATGTTTCGAACAGTCGTGGCCACATCATAAAGTCGGTCCCGTACATGATGCGTTTACCAAATCCCGCCTGAATTAAGCGTTTGATATACCATTGCACTTCATCAATCGGGTAGCTCCAGATCATCCCCGAAATATCGAGATACACATAGGCATTTGCTCCCATCAAGGCAATCATCTCTTCGGCCATCGGGTAACCGGCATGCATCACCCATATCTTCATATTGGGATGGCGGGCCAGCATTTCTTCCAGTTCAAAGGGATTTCCTAATGATGCCCGATACTTGGGTTGGGTTAAATTCGCCATTCCGTTTCCACCGGTCCCCATATGAATACCAACGGGCACGCCCAACTCTTCGGCCACAGCAAAATAAGGATCGAGCGAAGGATCGCTGGGCGAAAGTCCCTTGTATTGCGGAGCCACCTCGGCGACTACTTTGTAAAAACCACTCTCCAGTGAATCGCGAAACGCTTCCACACTAATGTCGTCGGGGGAACCAAAACCAATCCCAGGAATGATCCGGCCCGCAGGCGCTGCGTTTACCCAATTGTGCAACACTTCGGCATCGCCAAAAGCGACCATCGTCATGTTGAATTCTTTGATACGCTTGATCACCTCGTCCTGCATATCCTGATCACTTTTGGCAGGTTGAAGCGGATCTACACAATCCTGGTTCATAAAGAAAGGAGCTTCTTCATTGGGGTCAGCTCCCGGCATATCCGATAAAAACCAGGGGCACATTGGTGATGACCACGCCGGGTTGACTTTCATGGTGTGCACGTGAATGTCGAATATGGGCATACGCTTTACAGGTTCTACATCCTGCGCAAAAGCACTTATCCCCAAAGCCATGAATGCTGTAAAAAGTAATTTCTTCATCGGTTTCTGTTTTAGTTTTTAGTTTGTTTTTGGTTCTAATATTTCCCGCCACATAGCCAGTTCGCTGGCATAGCGATCATCGATAAGCGCACATTGCGAATCAATACGCATGGTGGGGCGGGTATTCAAATCATAAGGTTTCCATTGTGGTTGTCCTTCAGCTGACGGCTCTCCAGAAGCGGCAAAACTTGTCCAGTAGTTGCACATGTTTCGGGAGGCCTGAAAGCGTTCTTCCCGGCTGCCGGCCATGCCCGGGATATCGGTGCCATTGGGCCCTTTCGTAGCAGCTACATTGTAAAATTTGAACGCAATATCCATCGCATGCATCGAGCCCAATTCGTAGTCTGTTCCCGGGACTTTCAGTTCCGATTTGTAACCGAAGTTGTATAGGTAAACCGGCGCTCCTCCTTGCTCCGATTTGCGTTCGGCAATTCGAACCGAACCTAATCCCATCGAAAGCATCGAGTAAATGGCGATGTACAAATCAGTCGGGCTTGCCTCCGGACGGGTTGCCCTGTAAGTTGAAATAATCCGATCAGCTTCGTCTCCAAAGTTTTTTTCCAATCGGCTTTTCAGTCCGTCGTTCGTTAGTTTGAAAGCATCCAGATCGCCGCCAAACATCGAAAAGAAAATCTGCTCATCTTCATTCCAACCAACCAGTAGCGGCTTATTCTTCGAAATTTCGCAGGCAGCAGGGCTAAACGGGTGAACAGGCAAAACTGTGCCATCCACAACCGGGCTAAAACCGCCCACGCCGGAAGCTCCAATTCCTTCGAACGAGCTGACCAGCGATCGCATGCCGTGTTTTGAAAGCTGCAACTGCGCTTCGAGCAATTGGACAGCGGGCATTTGCAACAATTTGTGTGCTGTCGCCTTTGTGAGCCCCAGATCGCTCAACAACAATTCCGTGGTTTCAGCAGCCAGCTCAGGCGATTTGAACTTCAGTCCCGGTCCGCTCTCGATGGATGCCCTATTGAAATAAGGAGCTGCCTCGGGCATGGCATACAAAGCGGAAGTTTTCATGCCTCCCCCCGACTCCCCGTGAATCATCACATTGTAGGGATCGCCACCAAAACGTTCAATATTTTCGTTGACCCATTTCAGGGCAATAGCGATATCCTGAACACCTCGGTTGCCCGATCCTGCAAATTCGTCACCCCAAAGTTCATCAAGGTATAGAAACCCAAGTAAGCCGAGGCGGTGGTTCGTTTCCACAACGACAACGTTAAACAGCCGGGCCAGATTGGCTCCATCCTGCATGGCACTTCCACCGGATCCCGATACAAAACCACCACCGTGGTTGTACACCATTACCGGGCGTTTTGCGCTATCGCAAGCTGGAGTCCAAATATTCAGGAACAGGCAATCTTCAGCCGGATCTGGTTCATTGATACCGTAAGTCTGATTCGGCGCCTGAATGGATGGATTTCCCAACTGTAACGCATCACGAACTCCCGCCCAGGGTTTTAGTTCAGCGGGACGTTTAAACCGGTTGGCCCCGGAAACGCTTCCGGCATACGGAACACCTTTAAAAGTGACGAAGCCATCGCTTTGTAATCCTTTCAGTTTTCCATAGGCCGTTTCCACAACGCGTTCCGTTGGCACCGACGATTTCATCCCCGATACGATGCCGGGCAGCAGCGCCAATCCGCTTAGTCCGGAACCGGAAAGTCGTAAAAATTGTCTGCGGTTATAGTGGTTTTTCATTTGGTTGTCGTTAGTCTAGTTTAAATCATTAGAATCCGTTTTGGGCATCCATAAACTTCACTTGCTGTTGATAAGGCAAGTCAACCGATTGTGTTTTGTCCCCGAGCTCAATCACCTGCGGATTGGAGCTATCAAAAGCCGGCCACTCGGGAAGCCCTTCGCCATTTGGATTTCCGGTTTTCGCAAAATTCACCCAGTAACTGCTCATGATATTTTCCAATGCATAGTCGGTTTCGGTAAATGGTTTATCCCAGTTGTGCAATGTGTGAAGCGCATAGGCAAACTCGGCCGAATGGAATGCGCCGTAATTGGGTTCTCCCGGTGGCACTCGTTTGAAATAATAGAGATATGATGAATTCGTGCCAGTTTTAGACTGAAGTCGTGCCCAACTGTAATTGTTCCATCCAAAGGAGAGCTGAGAAATCAGTTTTTGAGAAGCTGCAGCTTCCTCGTCGGTATTGGCTGGAAACAGCTGCAGATAAGCATCTGCCTGATCGCCGTACTGAGCGCGGGCAGCAGCCTTTGCCTGCTCAGCGGTCGGCGTGGGACCGAAAAATACGCCATCATCGGCATTCCAGCCCGAAATCAGCGGCACATCATTTTGTTGGCCAGCGTCGAAGGTTTCAGCAACTGGTGGCACCACGATATTATCCACCGTAATCCCTTGTCGTCCCGGGAACTTCGTTAAAAGCGAGTCCGCAGGAATCTCCCGCATCGCTTCCAGGTCTGAATAGCCGGCATCGGCGAACATCTTCTCACCGGCTTTCTCAGCATCAGCCAGTGTATTGTCCAACGAAAGTGTTTTGCCAAACATGCCTCCGCTTTGTCCAATCGCTTTATGAAAAAGTCCTTTGGCCAGCGGCGAAACCATCAGCATATTCACGCTAAATGAACCGGCAGACTGTCCGGCAATCGTGACATTTTCGGGATTGCCTCCAAAAGCTGCAATATTATTTCGCACCCATTTTAAAGCAGCAATCTGATCCAGAATACCGTAGTTTCCGGAGGTATTCAAATCTGATTCTTTGGATAGTTCCGGGTGAGCCAGGAAACCCAAAATTCCTAACCGGTAGTTGATTGTGATGAAGACGACGCCTTTTCTGGCCATCTCTATTCCATCGTACAAGGGAACCATTCCCGAGCCAGAAGTCAGTCCTCCACCGTGAATCCAGACCATTACCGGAAGGTTTTCATCGGCTTTTTTAGCCGGGGTCCAAACGTTCAGGTACAGACAATCTTCGCTCATAGGCTTGGCCGGCGTAATAAACTCCTGCGACCAGCAGAAAAATGGTTTTGGATCGGGTTGGATCGCTGAAGCCGGAGGATTTACACATGTTCGAACACCTTCCCATACCTCAACAGCTTGCGGGGCTTTCCAACGCAAATCGCCAACCGGTGGAGCTGCATAAGGAATTCCAAGAAAAATCGCCACACCTGTTTCCGAGTGTGTTTTTCCGGCAACAAATCCGTCCTGGGTTTTAACAGCCTCAACGTTCAACGCTTGTTCTGCAGTTTTACCGCAAGAACAAAAAACAGCGATGAGAGATGCAAGTAGTAGCGTTCGTTTCATGGGTTTGTTGGTTTAGGTCGTTCTATTGAAAGAGCAGCGGAGCAAAATCTTTTAAATTATGCCTCCATGTGATAAAGGTGTGCCCGGCCGGATACGAATCAGTTTCGTAATGAATGCCGTATTTATCAAGCACTGCCTTCGTATTTAAACCATTTTGATAGGCAATGTCTTTCTCACCACCCATCGCAATCCAGAATAATTTCAGGTCATTGATCTTTTGTTGGACAGACTCATCCTGACACAAAGTTTCAACCTCGTTTAATTGATTCGGAAAGAATCCGGTACTCAAGGGTAAAATGTAGGCAAACCTGTCGGCATAGAAAAAAGCCATATTCAGCGCTTGCAAACCGCCCATCGACAGGCCCGCGTAAGCCCGAAACTCAGGTGTATTTTTCACTTTATAGTTGGCTTCCACATATGGAACCAGGTCCTTAAAAAAGTAATTGTAATACGGATCAGCATCACCGCTTACATTCGTGTAAAAACCGCCTCCGGGGTTGCCGTATGGCATCACCACAACCATCGGTTTCATTTTTCCTTCGGCCAGCAAATTGTCCAGAATGAAGTTTGCCCGACCAGCTGTTGACCACGAGGCATCGTTATCTCCACCGCCATGCTGCAAATACAAAACCGGCAATTGCTCGCTCCTATTTTCATAGCCCGGGGGAAGGTAAACATGCGCCCGACTGACCTTGCCAATTGATTTGGCTTGAAACCATATTTCTTCCAAACGTCCGTGCGGAACATCTTTTATTGCCTGGTAATCGGCTTCATAACCGGGTACTTCAAATAAGTTGGAATAGCCGTTCGCCCCTTCCTTCAGCATCGTATTTTTCGGATCTATCGTCTTCAATCCATCCACTGAAAAATCGTACGAATAAAGATCTGGAGACAAAGGACCAATCACGGTGGACCAGATACCAATGTCATCTTTTTTCAATTTGATTGGGCCAAAGGTCTGCTGAAAGTCGCCGGTTACGATTACGTCGCTTGCTCTGGGCGCATAAATACTCAACGTTACTTTCCGGTCGGCAGCAATGCGAACAGATTTGAGCGTATCGCCCGGCCCCGGCTTGTAACCGGGGAATTGGGCGAAACTATCAATCACGAACAGACAAAACAAACTCAAGCAAATTGAAAAACGGAAATATGTGGTGGGCTTATTCATTTTTATTGTTGTTGAATGCTGTTATCGCGAAATATGTCTGAAACAAATGGCAAAGCGATATAAAGTGCCGAGTGCCAGTACTCCCAGGTGTGATTACCATCGCGGATACGAGTTTGTAACGGGATCTCTGCAGCTTGCATCGCCAAAACAAATTCAAGGTTGGCTTTCAGGGTGAAGTCGTCATCACCACAATCAACAAACCATTTAACCGTTTTCAGATTCGCAATTTTTTCCGGAGAAGCTTCGTTGACGAACTTTACACAATTGTTGTCCTCGACCAACTGGTGAACCTTCTTTTGAACGGGATCATTGAAGTCAATCCAAAACAGATTGTCGTGTCGGTACAAGTAACCACTCATGGTGTAAGCGGCACAAAACATCTCCGGATGATGCTGGGCATAAACAACAGTTCCCTGTCCTCCCATCGACAAACCGGCCAACGCGCGATGCCCTTTGTCGGCAATTACCCGGTAATTTGACTCCACAAAAGGAATCATTTCGTCGAAGAAATAATCCTCGTAGCGCCAGTCGGGGTTATTGAAATAGTTCATAAAATCTTTCCCTGCTTCGGGGCAAATGATGATCATTTCAGTCGCCTCATTCGAAAGCATCAACTGGTTGGCAATTCCTGCCAGACTTCCTTTTTCGGGCCAGTCGGTATGGCTACCGCCGCCTCCATGCAACAAATACAAAACCGGGTAATTTTTGTCAGTATTCTTTTCGTAGTTCGGCGGAAGGTAAACAGCGTACTCCCGATCCTGATTCAGAATCTTACTAGGCATGGTTTTGTACTCTACTTTGCCCCATCCGGGCCATTGTGCGAATCCGGCAAATACTAAAAAGATCAGTAATATTGTTGTGGTTAGTTTTTTCATTTTTGCTTGGTTTAATAGTTAATTGTCGAAGCCATCTGAAACGAATGCCAAGGCCTTGTACAAAGCCGAATGCCAGTATTCCCAATCGTGGCCGCCATCGCGAACACGCAGCTGACACGGGATGTGCGCATTGCGCATTGCTTTGTAGAAATCTGTATTTACGTCGAATAAAAAATCGTCGTCCCCGCAATCGACGAACCAGCGAACAGCTCTCAGCGTTTCCTTGGTTGCCTCATCTGCATTCTCTACAAATTTGACACAGTGATTCTCAATGACTGTTCGGTTTAGTTCGGCCATTTTTTTATCCTGTGCAGGAATTCCTCCGCCTTCCGGTAGTCCCATCAAAGCGCTCATGGCATAGGCCGACGAAAACAAGTCGGGATGCTTTTGCGCGTACACGGTAGTTCCTCCACCCCCCATGGAAAGACCCGCAATCGCGCGATTTTTCTTGTCGCCAATCACCCGGTATTTATTTTCAATGTAAGGCATAAACTCCGTGAAGAAGAAGGTTTCGTAAGACCAGCCATCCATATCGAAATAGCCGTTCCAATCGCGTCCGGCATCAGGCACAATAATGATCATTTCGTGAGCCTCTCCGGCATCAATCAATTTATTGGACACATCCTGCAGGTGTCCGCGCATAACCCAACCATTATTGTTGTCAAACACGCCGTGCAACAGGTACAGAATCGGATATTTTCGGTTCGGACTGGTTTCATAGCTCTTAGGCAGATAAACCGAATATTGACGGTTTACACCGAGTACTTCACTTTTCAGACTATCAATTGACACCTGACCATGTGGTAACTGCGGAAATTGGGCAAATGCACCAAGCCCCATCAGGACAAATAAAATGAGGGTTGAAATTTTTTTCATGTTAATTTATGTTTTCCGGATCATACACAATACTGGCGGATCCGAGGGTGGTTATCATTGGATTATCGGGACCAATAGAGACTTTATATGGGTAATCTTTTCCTTCGGGAGCTGTTCCCGCCGTGAGTTGTTCTGCCAGCTGACGCATATCGGTCATGTAGGTTTTCCCCAATGCTCCGTGTACATGCGGATAGTGACCACAATAAATTTTTGTAATTCCTTCGTTCATCAGTTTTTCCATGCGTCGACACGATTCAGCGTAGACAGCCATCGACACATGCGGCTGCAACTGCATCCAAACCTGGCCTGAGCCGAAGGCATCGCCCGAATAACAATTCCCCGCTTCCCGATCGATAAACACGACCGAACCGGGCGTGTGACCAGGCATATGTAAAACTTCAATATTTTTGTTTCCCAGCTCGAATTGATCGCCGTCGGCCAGGTAATGAGTTGTTCCGTTGTAGGGAGGTATGCGCCCCAGTAATACAGTATCTGCCGGGTGCAGATAAACATCTTCAAAATAATTCATATTCCCGGCGTGGTCGACATGCACATGAGTAATCAATACAACCACAGGCTTGGCAGTTAGTAAGCCAACGATCGAATCCAATTTCGATATTTTGGAAATGGTGCCGGTATCAATCAGCAAGGCTTTCTTCGTTCCTTCAATCAGGTAAAGCGTGGTGTTGTCACTGGTTTCAAACACCCACATGTCTTTTTCAAGCTTAGTGATGGTCAGCTCTTCGTTTTGAAAAACCTGCGCAAAACCTAGCGTTGTACAAAAGAAAAGGATCGTAGAAATGATGGTTTTCAGGTTCATTGTTGGTTAGTTAGCGGAAAGGAGGTAATCGGTGAAAGCCAGTCGTCAAATTCACAGCAACTGGCTTTCACGAAAATTATTTAAAAAGCTGCGGCGCAAATTCTGACAAGTAAACGCGCCAGTTCGTCCAGGTGTGACCGCCTTCGGTTTCCATGTAAGTATATTTCATGCCCATACTATCCAGTTTGGCACGAAAATCAACTCCTGATTTGTATAAGAAATCAGATTTTCCCATACCAATCCAGTAAAGTTTATAACCGTTGTCCATCTGAGCTTTCAACGTACCATCGAAATCCTCGTACAGTGCCGATTTAACGCCTTCGTTTGGCAAAATAGCAGCAGAAAACAGGCCTACATAGTCGAAGGTATTTGGGTAGTAGCGTGAAATGTGCAACGAGTGAAAACCGCCCATTGACAAACCTGCAATCGCCCGATCAGCCTTATCCGTTTTCACGCGATAGTTGCTTTCAATAAACTTGATGACTTCCGGGAACGTTTCTTCGAACTTACCGTCCATGGTGTGTGGCAGCATCATATTGGGCTTTTCAAATCCCAAGCTGGACTCGCCTGGTGCAGCCGATTGGGCTACGTTACCATTTGTCATCACGACAATCATGGGAGTAGCCTTGCCTTGAGCAATCAGGTTGTCCATAATTTGAGACGTACGGCCATAATTGATCCACGCTTCTTCGTCGCCTCCCATGCCATGCAACAAATACAATACAGGGTAGCTCTCCTTGCTGTTTTCATAACCGGGAGGAGTGTAAATTGTCATCCGGCGAGTCATCTCATTACCCGGAGAATCGTACCAGCGACGCGCCACTGTTCCGTGAGGCACATCTTTAACCGAATACAAATTGCCTTTATCGCCAGGGACAATGAAAATACTGAAAACAGAAGATACGTCCCGAATCATGTACACGTTGTTGGGATCAGTTGATTTAAACCCATCAACAATGATGTTATAAGTGTACAAGTCTGAAGGAAGTGCTTCCGAAGTATAACTCCAAATACCGTCGGCACCTTTTTCCAAATTGGCAGGGCCAGCGACTTCAAATTCCCCGAAAGGAGTTTTCATTTTTTTCTTAGGTGTGAAATCACCGACAACTTGCACGGTATCGGCATTAACTGCATCAATACGAAAAGTAACCGTATTATCAGCATTTACCTGCGGCGAGATGATCTGTTGTGCTCCCCATAAAGCCTGCTGTGCTTCGGCTGAAAAACTGAGTAATACCGCTGCAATAAAAGCAGCCAATAAATTCTTTTTCATCATGTTTCTGTTTTTGATTGATTATTTTATCGGGTTTATTCTGTTAGACCATCCAACGATCAATGTGTTTAATTTACACACTCAAAATTCAATAAAAAAAATTAGACTTCCCAATTATTTATCTTAACTGTAATTACTTCTTCAAAGGATCTTCCATGAAGTAAATGGAAGAAGCTTGGTGATCGATTTTCCATCACCAAGCTTCGATTACTTCAATTCTACCACCCCGGGTTTTGTGTAATATTTTGATTTACGAGCATCTCGTGTTCGGGGAAGGGCAACAACTCGTGCTTACCCGCCTTAAATCCGTACGATGAATTGCTGTATGGATAGCTGACGTCATAAGATCCGTCTTCGGCGTAACCGGAGAAAATAGGAACTTCTTTACCTTGGGTCCCCAAATAGGTCGCTGCGTCGCCCCAGCGAACCAAATCCTGGTAACGAACACCTTCCAGACACAACTCTAAGCGTTTTTCTGTTTTAATGTCATCTAATGTCACAGAAGTTAACTGAGACAACTGAGCACGATCGCGCACCTCGTTGATGTAAGTTAATGCGCTGGTATTATCTCCCGATTCAAGACAAGCTTCAGCAGCGAGCAACAACACTTCGGAGTAACGCATCAATCGGTAGTTTGCAGAAATAACCATTCCCCATGTTCCTTCAATGACTTCACTGCCAATCAAGCGCCATTTCCAGTTGAAATAGCCCGTATTACCATAAAGGCTTGTTCCGGCATTTAAAACCACCGGGACAAACGGTGCACCAATCGTATTAACCTGGGCATAAGTGCGCAGGGTTGCATTCAAACGATAACCGGATTCTGTTTCTTCGGCCACAAACGCATCATACAGTTCTTTTCTGGGGCTACCAAATCCCCAACCTCCCGGGAATAGCTCATGCACACCGTAATAGTAACCATATAAATTCAGTTTGTCCGCGCGCCATCCCATCATAGTTCCTACGTAATAATTCCCTTGCGACCATGGGTTTTCAACGTCATTCAGGGAGTTCAATTCGAAGATATTTTCCTCACCAAAATCCTGGACATCGCGCAGTACATTCGCATAATCATCAATTAAATCATACTTTTCGGAGTTAATCACCAGCTTGAGCATAGTTGCAGCTTCCGAATATTTTCCCTGAAATACATAGGCTTTACCCAAAAATGCCTGTACTGCCTGTTTGGATATGCGTGCCCCCGGAGTTTGGTCTGTTGTACCAGATTTTTCCGGCAAAATTCCGGAATTAATAGCATCGCTGTAGTCCGTCTCAATTTGGGCCCAAATAGCAGAAACTTCACCATTTGTTTGTTGGTATTCGCTTGGAGCAAGCAAACCTGTAACCAGGGGCACCGGTCCCCACAGTGTTACTAAGTTGAAGTAGGCCCATCCGCGAGCTGCTTTGGCCTCTGCAATCGCACGTTGTTTAATATCTGTGTCTCCTTCAAAATTATTAATCACCAGGTTCGCCCGGTAAATCAGTGCGTAGAGACCCGAAAAGTAATCGGTCAGTTGTGAGTTGGAAGTACTGAATCGATATTCGTTCAGCTGCTCCAATATCGAGTTATCTCCACGTGAACCACCACCAGCATAAATATCATCAGAAAGTGCATTTTTCAGCCAAAAGTCGCTATATCCCAAGTTTCTCCAGCCCAGGTAAACAGCAGCTACTGCTTCAAGCGCATCATCATCGGTTTGGTAAAAGCTATCTGTTGAAGTTGTTCCCTGCTGAACGACCTCGTCCAGCCGACTTGTACATCCCCCCAGAAAACCGAGAGCAACAACGACTGTAAATATATATATCAATTTCGTTTTCATATTTTTCAGGTTTTTAGAATGTTACATTAATACCAAAGACAACTTTTCTGGAGTTCGGATAGGATCCTTTGTCAACCCCAAGAGAAGAGGTAGAACCGGCAGAAGCTTCGGGATCGAATCCAGGGTAATCAGTGATAACAAACCAATCATCGAACGAAGTATAAATACGAAGTGTGCTCATGCTCATCTTTTCGCACAATTGTTTCGGTAAGGTGTAGCCCAGCTGAATCTGCTTAACTTTGAAATAAGAACCATTCATCACAGCATCGCTACTGATCCAGTATTTGTCTTCTCCGTTTGCATTCGGACGTGGCTTACTTGCTGTTGTATTTTCAGTCGTCCAACGGTCATCGTAGAAATAAGTCAGCTTGTTACCTCTTGGGCGGTCAATACGGGTCAAACAGTTGAAAATATCATTGCCCTTTGCTCCAGTTCCAAACAGCGTGAAATCGAAACCTTTGTAAGCAGCAGTAATTGTGATACCGTATGTAAAATCCGGAATACCGCTACCCAACATTACTTTGTCGTCGTCGGTAATCTCTCCGTCAGCAGTATCGTTCACGCCGTCACCATCGGAATCAACCGTCAACTGGTCCACAAAAATCGGATCACCGGTAGCGTCGTCGATATCTTCCAGCTCGAAGCCACGCATGTACCACACCGGGAAACCTTCTTCAAATACGGTGATACCACTTTGTGTGTGGAACGAAGCACCCGCGATACGGGAGATTGTTGGATCGAGGTAAGTTACTTTATTCTTCAGAGTTGCCAGGTTAGCACGAATACCGTAACTGAAATCATTTCTGATTTTATCTTGCCAGCCCAATTCCAATTCAACCCCTTTGTTATCAACATTACCGGCATTCACAACAACCGATGAAACACCTGTTTCCAACGGAGGAGTTGTTGAAACCAATAAGTCTTTGGTTTTCTTGTCAAAATAGTCGAAGCCAAAAGACATCCGGTTATTAAGCAGTCTGATATCAAATCCCAAGTCCAATTGTTCTGACGTTTCCCACTTTAATTCAGGGTTATCAAGTGTTTCCGGAGCAGATGCCACCTGGTACTCAACATTTGGAGAGAAAGGATAGCTACCAACGGAACCTATTGAAGCCCGGTACATGAAACTACCCAATGGACCGGTGCTACCGTTTTGCCCCCAACTGGCACGTAGTTTCACAAAATCAATTCCCATGTCTTTCGGGAAAAAGTTCTCGTTCGAGATCACATATCCCGCTGAAACGGCAGGGAATGTTCCCCAACGGTTACCCGATGGAAGCACTGACAGGTCGCTTGCATCGCGACGAACAGAGGCCTGCAGCAAATAGGTATCGCGCAAGTTGTAGCTTAAACGTCCGAAGTAAGAGAATTTGCGTCCTAAATCGGAGTAACCACCCGATACTGTTTTCACAGCTGAAGCTGACAAGTAGTTCAAATCACGATAACCATCCTGATCCTTGGTAATCGCATCACCACTGGCAGTAACGGTTGTAGTCAGCGGTTCTGAGTAAGAAATACCGGCCATCGCAGTGAATTTGTGTTCGCCAACGTTGAACATGTAATTGGCAAAGTTTTCCCACTGATAGTACAAGCTATTCATGGTCGTACGGCTCACATTGATTTGATCGTTCTTTGCGACATCATTCGCATAGTACACATAATCGAACCCGTAGTTATTATAAAATGAACCGCGGTAACCAAACTTCGAGGTAACTATAAGATTTTTGATCGGCGTAAAATCAGCATAAATAGTACCGATGATATTGGCACCATCCAGTTTAGAATCGGTACGGTCGCGCATCAAAAGCGGGTGAACCTGTTCAGACTGATAAATCTGTGATAGTCCATAATACATGCCTTCTTCATTTTGCAACAATACTTTTCCTGCATCCAGGTACGACTGCATAAATGCGGGTAATTCATCTTCAGCGTAATAAGGTTTGGTTAACGGATCCATGGTTAAAACCGAAGCCAATAAACTTCCGTATTCCGAGTTCTCCGAAACAGACTGTGATTTCCAGCGTTCCATAATATTGGTTGTACCAACTTTCAGCCAGTCGTTAATCTTGTAGTCTGCATTGATCATTGCAGTCATGCGTTCGTAAACGTCCTTATCTCCCTTCACAATACCATTTTGATCGAGATAAGAAAGCGACAACGTGTACGAACCACGTTCGTTAGCTCCCTGAAAACTCAGGTTATGTTTTTGCATGACCGATGTTTCAAAGGCAACATCTGTCCAGTCCGTGTCAGTAGTTCCATCCCAAACAGCCGAGATTTCGTCTTCAGTAATCAGGTTCCCTTCAGTCATGTAATTCACGTACTGTTCGGCATTCATTACCTTCGGAATCCGATTCAGTTTGTTGGTTGTATATTGAAAATCGTAGCTGATTTTTCCGGCTCCTTTTTTGGCCTTTTTCGTAGTAATCAGGATCACCCCGTTACCAGCTTCCGCACCGTAGATGGCTGCAGAGGCCGCATCTTTCAACACCTCCATCGATTCGATGTTGCTTGGGTCAATTCCGCTGATATCGCTCACCCGTAAACCATCAACAATATAAAGCGGATCGGAAGCTGAGTTGGAACTGAAACCGCGGACCCGCACTGTTGCACTTGCACCCGGAGCACCCGAAGTTTGGATAACCTGAACCCCTGCAGTTTTACCTTGCAAAGCCTGCTGTGGACTCGTAATCGTACGGTTTTCCATATCGTTGGCTTTTACCTGCGAAATTGCACCGGTTAAGTCGCTCTTGCGTTGAACACCGTATCCAATGGCAACAACTTCCTCCAGTCCGATGGTTTCCTCTTCCAGTGTCATGTCCAGCAACACCCGACCGCGGACTTCAACCTCCTGTGCTTTCATTCCAACAAAAGAGTAAATCAGGATGGCATTCCCCGGAACGTTTGGTAATGTGTATTTACCATCAACGTCGGTAATCGTCCCGTTACTGGTTCCTTTTACAACAATGGTAACTCCCGGAAGAGGTGTCCCCACATGGTCAGTAACTGTTCCTTTTATGGTCAGCTCCTGCTGCATACGGTTCAGATTTGCTTCGTAGGACGAACCACTTTCTGACGGTTTGATAATGATTAATTTCTTATCGGTAATTGTGTAATCAATTCCCTCTCCTCTGAATAATTCATCCAAAACATCAGTCACATTCGAGTTATCCAAATCGATGTTAACTTTCCGATCAAGGCTCAAGGTTTCGTTCGTGTAAATAAAACGATAGTCCGATTGGCTTTCAATCGCCTGTAAAACCTCTTTCATCGTCTTGTTGTGCATTACCACCGACAACCTGCCGGTTTGGGAATATACTGATGCAGAGACATGCAATATAAAGAGTAGCATGAATAACGTCGTTAATTTCATGACGCGCATAAGTTTAGTTAGGACATGGAAATTTCCATCTCCGGATTCATAATTTTTTTTCATAAGTTTGTGATGTAATTAGTTAATTAATACACGCTAATGTTTAGGACCATTAGGAAGATTGGTTAACAACGACGGGAAATGCGGGAACATTTCCCGTTTTTTATACCATAGGCTCTTATTTTTTAGTTATCGTTATTTTTTTACCGTCAATTTTATATTGAATAGGACTTAATTGGCAGAGTGCTTCCAGTACATCCAGGATTGTTTCCTCGCTGAGTACCCCTGTGTAATGGACACTTTGTTTCAGACTTTCGTCTTTTATCCAAATTTTAACATTGTACCAGCGCTCCAGCTGCAAACACACTTCTTGCAGGTTCATGTTGTCCATGTACAATTTATTATCCATCCAGCTCAACATGTGTTCGGGAATGCCATCTACCAGCGATAGCTCATTTTGGGATTTGTTGAATGAAGCAATCTGCCCAGGCTTTATCTTTAGCGACTGTCCGGAGTTCGCACTCGTAAGTGAAACCGAACCTTCAACCAAAGTCGTCTGCACATCAGCGTCGGAAGGATAAGCCCGCAGGTTGAATTTTGTTCCCAACACCTGGACTTTCAAACCCGACATGGTTGAAATAATAAACGGAGTTTTACTCTTCGCGACTTCAAAGAAAGCCTCGCCTGAAAAACTAACATCTCGAGTTTCATTTACTGCATCCAAATGGTAATTCAGATGAGAGCCCGCATTTAATTTGACTTGAGTCCCGTCAGGCAAAATAACCGTCGAACGATCGCCCATCGCCGTCTGAACGGAAATGATCCCTGCAGATTCGTTCGAAGACATAAAAAACAGCTTCATCCCGAAAACAACCAAAAGAACTGCGGCAACACTTGACACAGCGATTGAGAGTCGAATTAGCTTTTCCTTTTTATGAAGTTTCTGTTGGATATTCTGATCTATTTGAGTGAACGCCTGATGAGCATCAAAGCTGCGAGCCAAGGAAAGTTTATCCACCGCCTTCCATATTTTCTTGTATTTCGCCCAATCACTCGCATTGGATTCTGATTGATTCAACCACCGGTTGAGTTCCGGCAACTGGTCGGTCTCCCCGCCTCCATCAATCAAATGATCAATAATCTTATCGCCAGGTATTTTTTCTTGATCCATTTGTGTCAGTTTTACAGAGATGACACAGGTGCTGGTAAAAAGTCCTATCGATGGTCAATTTTTTTTCGGACTGAGGAAGGTGTTAAAAAACACGTTTATTTTCGAGGCATGTTTTCAGATACTGCATCGACTTCCAAATCTGGTTTTTAACGGTTTTAACCGAGGTGCCCAATTGATCTGAAATATCATTCAACTTAACGCCGTCCAATCGACTCATGATAAAAACCTGTCGGCTACGTTCGGGCAATTGGTCGATGCACTCATTTACAAAATTCATAAATTCTTCTTCCTTCGAAACTTCCGTATCCTGCAGTTCCGGCTGATCGGAAAGTTGTTCAATCGCGTGCTGTTTGGATTTCTCAGCACGAAGATAGTTTAAACTCGAGTTACGAACGGACTTAAAGAGATAGGCAGCCAGCTTTTCACGAACGATCAATCTTTTTCGATTGTCCCAAAGCTTGATGAACAGCTCTTGCACGATATCTTCAGAAACTTCCCGATTGCCTGTGTAACGGGATGAGTAAGCACACAAACGTCCATAATATTTGTGAAAAACCTGATTAAAGCTGAAATAATCATTGTTTCTGATTCTGACAAAAAGCTGATCGTCCGGATTTACCATTCCCTATTTTTTGTGCCACAATACTAAAATAATTATTGCAACAGAACAAGAAACATGCTTTTAAAGCAGTAAACGTCCGATTAACACAGTGCTATTACTTTGTAACATCTTCAATCTTTCTGCAATCCGTTTTTCTTATTCATTCGGTTCTAGTCTTCAGTCATCAAAGGATTTTGTAATATTGCAAAATCAAAAAAAGATTTTGAATCAGACATGCTATTTTCGATCATCGCTACTGCACTAACAGGCCTTTTACTAACCTTAATCACAATTCCTCCGATCATTAAAGTATCGAAGGAAAAGGATCTTTTTGACGAACCGAATCACCGAAAACTGAATAAAATTGTGATCCCGAATTTGGGGGGCGTTGCTATTTTTATTGGGGCAACATTAAGCAGCATCATTTTCTTTCCGCCTGCTATACCTCACAACATTCAGTATTTGTTTGCAGGCATGGTCTTGATGTTGTTTGTTGGACTTAAGGACGACATTATCGGGAGTTCGGCCCGCAATAAACTCTTCATGCAGATTATTGCAGCACTCGTGCTCATCTTTCTAGGCAACCTGCAATTCCACAACCTGTACAACCTTTTCGCGATCGGCAACATACCGGTCTGGATCGGTGTTCCGCTAACATTGTTTTTCTACCTGTTTATCATCAATGCAATGAACCTGATCGATGGTATCGACGGGCTGGCTGCCGGGATTTCAATACTTTTCCTTTCGGTGATGTGCTTTTGGTTTTATCATGTCGAAGATCAGGCCCATGCGGTTATTTGTGCCGGTTTTATCGGAAGCTTAATTGGTTTTTTACGCTTCAACCTTTTCAGCAAAAAGAACAAAATTTTTATGGGCGACACCGGTTCGTTGATCCTGGGAGTCCTGATTGCGAGCCTGAGCATTTTGTTTTTAAACCCGACAAATCCCCTGTCGGGAACAGTGGACCTGCCCCACACACCAACTATGGTTTTAGCGCTATTAGTCGTTCCGACAACCGATACTTTGCGTGTTTTTTACATGCGAATCCGGGCTGGCAAGTCACCGTTTGCACCTGACATGAACCACATTCACCACGTGCTTATCAAATCGGGAATCAGTCACCGGCTATCAAGCTTACTCCTGGTTTTCTGGTCGGGAGCGATATTCGGACTGACAATGATTTTGCATTCTATCGTCCCGACAACGATCACATTCGTATTCCTGATTTCGTTTACCTGGTTTATGGTGAACATCATTTACAAGCGAAACAGCCGAATGAGCAAAATTAGACGCATGCGACTTACTGTGATCAAAAACAGAAGGAAGAGCCGATACCACAAATAGAAGGTTGCTAGCGGGAAAGATGTGACTCGACAACTCAAAACATTAAAAATTTTCACTTCGTAAGTAGGGTGCTCCGAAAATTTAATGGATTTGTAACAAAAACTAATTACAAATTCATAACGATCGGATGCTCAACGAATTTACAACACTATTACAAGGAGATGATTTAATCGATTTAGATCAAATCACAAATCCTCTACTTACGGTTCAACCCGGAAGTTTGAGCTTATTGGAAGAAAAACCTTACCTGGGGCTATTACTTTTCTTTGGCTTAAACTTCATTGTCACCGGCGTAATTATGGGGTATTTTTATTACCGCAAAACGCATCGCCGCGACTATCTGTTCACATTCATTATGGTAAGTACAACCATTTTTCTAATGGTCTACTTGCTTGAAAGCGTCAAAATCAAAGTTGGTTTCGCCCTTGGTCTGTTTGCTATTTTCGGGATTTTGCGTTACCGAACCGATTCGTTACCGGTCCGGGAAATGACCTACCTGTTTGTCATTATCGGGATATCTGTTATTAATGCACTGAGCAATGGCACGAACAGTATAATGGAGCTTCTGATCACCAATTCCATTTTCCTGATACTAACCTGGCTGATGGAAACCAAGCATCTGCTAAAACACACATCCAGCAAAGCTATTATTTACGAGCGACTCGACTTGTTGAAACCCAACATGCACGATGACCTCCTCAACGATATTCGCGAACGAACCGGGCTGAATGTGACTCGTTTCGAGATCGGCCAAATCGATTTTAAAAAGAAGTTAGCCTACATCAAAATTTACTACCCGGGCAACGGCGACATCAACACTGCCGATACCATGAAAATGAATCAATTCCCAATATAATTAATTGAACGACAGAGTGACTATGAAGAGACTATTGACAGCAATTTTGCTATTAACTGCGTATGCATTGCCAACCAAACACGCAAATGCCCAAACGGAAGATTTTGGAGCCTGGTTTGGCTTCCAACTGGAAAAAGAAATCAAAGACTGGACTTTTTCGGTGGGTGAAGAACTCCGAACAACTGACGCTGCAAGCGATTTTTACGGATCCTACACATCGCTGGGAATTGACTATTCACCTTTCAAACACCTGAAGTTTGGAACGAGCTATCAGTTTATTCTTTACAACGATACGGAATATGACGACATACAACCCCGGCACCGTTTGAACTTTCAAACTACCGGCGACCTGAAATGGAACCGCTTTAAATTTAGCCTCCGCGAACGTCTGCAAATGACCTTCAAAGACGAAAGCGAACGGGACTATAAAATGAATCCGAAAACCCGCTGGCGAAACCGCCTCGAGGTTGAATACAACATTCCGAAATCAAAATTTACGCCGGCTTTCTCGGTTGAAAGCTACTACCAGTTGAATAACCCGGACGGAAATAAATTTGATGGTATTCGCTACAAACTGACCGGCGCTTACAAGTTCAACAAGCGGAACAAGCTGGAACTGTATGCGCAATACGACAACGAGATCAATGTAAAAAATCCCGTCGATCGTACGATCATCGGGCTTGAGTACACTCTGAAATTGGGCAAGAAGAAAAATAAGAAAGAAGAAAATGAATAACCCAACAACACACTTTATGAAAGTAAACCACAAACTATTAATTCTGAGTTTGTCCATTGGACTGATGACCGCGCTATCGTGCAAAAAATACGATGGTGACGACTCAGACGACGATGATGACGAAACAACAATTGTAGATGCCGAAACCGGCAACGCTGAAGACCACGAAGAAGCTTCGGACTATGTTTGGGAAGGAGATACCGTAACAGCAATTATCCTGAACGAAACATCAATCACTGTAAGCGGTGACGGTGCATCCGCCAGCGGAACAACCGCGACAGTAACTGCCGCCGGAACCTATTTGGTTAGCGGAACGCTCGACAACGGGAAGATTATCGTTGACACAGAAGACGAAGACGCGGTAAAATTGGTTTTGAACGCTGTGAATATCACCTGTTCCAACAGCGCTCCTATTTTCGTGAAAAGCGCTGAAAAAGCAATCGTCATTTTACCATCGGGAACAACCAACTACTTGACAGACGGATCAAGCTACTCGTATTCCAGTTCGGACGAAGACGAGCCCAACGCGGCGCTTTACAGCAAAAGCGACTTATCCATTTCAGGCGAAGGAGCTCTTGTTGTCGACGCGAATTACAACGACGGGATCACCAGTAAAGACGGGCTGATCATTGCCAGCGGTAACATCAGTGTCAACTCGGTTGATGATGGTATTCGCGGAAAAGATTACCTGATCATCGAAAGCGGGACCATCAACGTAACTTCAGGAGGTGACGGGTTTAAATCGGACAACGATGAAGATGACGCGAAAGGATATATTTCAATTGAAAGCGGAACCATCACCATAACCGCGGCTAACGACGGCATGCAAGCGACGACAGACCTGCTCATTGCCGACGGTACATTCAACCTGACGACCGGAGGCGGAAGCAGTAAAACAATCAGCAGTTCTGTTTCAGCCAAAGGCTTGAAATCGGATCTGAATATCATCATCGAAAGCGGAGACTTTACGATCAACTCTGCTGACGATGCCATTCATTCCGCCTCACTGATTACGATTAATGACGGGACAATAGCCATTTCATCCGGCGACGACGGTATTCATACCGACAACACAGTCAATGTAAACGGTGGCGAAATCACCATCACCAAATCGTACGAAGGCATTGAAGGCCCTTACATCAACATGAACGGAGGCACCACTTATGTCACTTCATCTGATGATGGTTTGAATGCCTCCAAAGGCAACGGTGGCGAATCCAACGACGGAAGTTTATTGAGTATCACTGGTGGCTACCTGTATATTAGTTCAACAGGCGACGGATTGGACAGCAACGGTAGTATTACCTCGACTGGAGGAACAGTAATCGTAAATGGCCCTTCCTCTTCAGTCGAAGTTGGGTTAGATTATAACGGTACATTTAGCCTGAATGGAGGATTGATTTTAATCGCTGGTCCTAACTCGAGTATGACACAAGGGGCATCCAGCTCGTCAACCCAAAACTCGGTCTTGGTGCGATTCAGTTCGTCCAAGTCGTCGAGTACACTTTTCAACATACAAGATGCCAGCGGCAATAGCTTAGTCACATTTCAGCCAGCCAAAACGTACAGCTCGGTACTTTATTCATCGAGCGACCTCACCAAAGGAACAACCTACTATATATACAGTGGCGGATCTTATTCAGGGGGAAGCGAAACAGATGGACTTTATACCGGGGGAACATACTCCGGGGGAACACAATATTCAAGTTTTACAGTTTCCGGATCAGTCACCTCCGTTGGATCCAGTAGTGGTTCAAGTGGCGGTGGCGGCGGAGGCCGTTAGTTAAAGTGTGAGAAATTGAGGATGGCATGTATTTGTCGTCCTCTTTTCGTAACAAAATCAATCAATACAGGTAGGGTAAGAATCAGGAAAGTGGGATATTCAATAAAAAAGCATATGGAAAAACTTTTACTCAAAAAAATCAAACACCAAAAGAAGAATTTGAATTAGCCAAAACAAAACCAATAGCCAAGGATCAATTCTTTCAGCGAATTTCAGTTATATTTGACACCGAACATGCAAAATAGACGAATTTGACACGGGAAGAATTTACAAGGCTTTTCGATTTGTACTTTGGCGATGTACGTAAATACATTTTGTATCGCTCCGGCAACGAAGAAATAGCGACCGACATTGCACAGGATACGTTTATGCGGATTTGGGAAAAACAAATGCTGATCGAACAAAAGACCGCCAAGAACCTGCTGATAAAAATTGCGCGCGATTTGTACATCAACCGCTATCACAAGGAAAAAAAGGCGTTCAATTTCTTCGAAACGTACCAAATCAATGAAGATGGGTTAACTCCGGAAGACCAGCTAAATTTTCACGATTTGAAGTTGGCTTACGAGAATGCCCTGAAAACAATGCCTGAAAAGCAACGGGAAGTCTTCCTGATGAGCCGAATTGAAGAATTGAAGTACAAAGAAATTGCGGATCAGTTGGGACTAAGCGTAAAAGCGATTGAAAAGCGCATGAGCTTGGCTCTCGATCATTTGAAAACGCATTTAAAAGACAAAGTTACGCACATCGTACTTTGGATTGCCAGATTGTTTTTTTGCATGACTTATAAATCAGAGAAGTGAATAAAAATCAAAATCATAGCAACCACGAACAAGTTGACAGACACAGCAGATACTTCCTATCGGGAGGTACATTCATTTGGACTAAAAATGAAGAAACCATCCGAACCGAACTGCTTCGAAAAATCGCTGAGCGACCATTAGTACGTCGTTTACCGGTTCAAAAGATATGGGCGGTGGCTGCCGGAATTTTATTGGTGGCAGGCCTGGTGTCATTCATGCGGTTCTATTCAACCAACGTAAGCGTTCCGGCCGGAACACACCAAACGGCGATGTTGCCCGATGGTTCATCGGTGGAAATGAACGCCGAATCGAGCCTGACCTATTACCCGTTTTGGTGGCCGTTCGAACGCAAACTGAAATTTGAGGGTGAAGGATTTTTCAGTGTTCAAAAGGGCAAAAACTTTGCGGTTCAGTCGAGAAGAGGTACAACCCAGGTTTTGGGAACCAGCTTCAATATTTATAGTCGCGAAGAAATTTACCGCGTAACTTGTGTAACCGGGAAAGTGCGTGTTGGCAATTCACCCGACAATAAAGTTGTGATTCTTCCAAACACCCAGGCCGAGATTTTAGCTGATGGCCAAATACAGGTGAGTAAAGAGATCGATGTTACCTCTGAAATCTCCTGGAAAAACAATATCTTCCTGTTTACAGCAATGCCGCTTCGCCAAGTGTTTAAAGAAATTGAACGGCAATATGCAGTGACAATTGAAATGGAAGCACCGGTTCACCAGTTGTACACCGGTAATTTTAACCGCGCTTCGAAAATTGAAGACGTACTCAGCTTTGTTTGCCCCGCAGCAGGCTTGAAGTTTGAGAAGAAATCAGCCGATGTTTATATTATCAGCCCGGATTTGGAATGATCAGGAAAGCCCTTTGGATAGTTTTATTCATGCAGGCTCTATCAGGATTCGCGCAACCTGTAACGTCTGTGAAACTGGATGTAAAAGACAAGCCACTGAACATGGTTTTACACCAGTTACGCGACAATTACGGATTCCAGTTATCCTACACCGAAAACCAATTGGCCCGGTATAAAGTCACTGTCAACCAAACATTCCAAAGTCACGAAGAGACGCTTGAGTATTTGCTGAAAGATTTGCCCTTCAAACTGAAAAAATCCGGCGACGTCTTTATTATCATTCCCCTAAAAATTGAAGAAGATCCGCCCGGGCAGCAGGAAGTGTATATTTCCGGTCAGATATTGGAGAGCGGAACGTGGGAGCCACTCTCCTATTCGAACATTATCATCAACAAAAAACAACTGGTTGCCGACGTAACCGGTTCGTTTAATTTTATAGCCTCTGCCGACAGTTCGTTTCATGTGCAAATATCTCACCTGGGGTATTTTGTGTACGACACGGTGCTATACGCTGGTATTAATCAGAAGTTTATGCTAAAACCGTCGGTTCTTCCCTTGCCCGAAATAAAGGTCGAAAACAACCTGATAGACCATTCAACACAAATTGGAGCAGCTGCAGGTAATATGAAAATCAATCATAACATTGCCCGTTTTCTCCCCGGACAGGGAGACAACTCAATTTTCAACCTGCTGCGATTAATGCCGGGGATCCAGGCTTCGAACGAGCAAAATGCCGATTTGCAGATTTCGGGAAGCCCCGAGGGACAAAGCTTGATTACCTTTGACGGATTCACCCTGTTTGGGCTGAAAAACTACAACAACAATATCAGCATTGTCAACCCTTTTTTGGTTAAAAACATCGAGATTTACCAGGGAGGATTTCAAGCACAGTACGGTAGTCGTGTTGGTGGACTGGTTCAGATAACGGGCAAAAACGGGAACCTCCAGAAGCCAACATTCAGTTTTAACGTGAATACAACTACGCTGAACGGGATGGCGGAAATTCCGTTGTTTAAAAAGTCCTCTTTCGTGGTTGCTTATCGTCAAACCTACTACAACCTCTACAACTCGGACAACTTTAACATTTATGCGCCAACGCATTCAAAATCAAAAGTTGAAGACGACAAAAGTAGTTTCAAGAGCGGCGAGAACAGCATCAATGTCTACCCCGACAATTACCGTTATCGCGACTTCAACACCAAGTACACCATCAACTTAAGTGACAACGACCAGCTCGCTTTTAGCTTTTATTTGGGTGGAGATAAGTACCGGCTGAATACCAGTAAAGATCTGAATTCACAATCCCAAACGGGTGATAATTCCTACCAGGTTGATTTATCGGATCGCGAACGAAATTCACAAAATGGTTTTTCAACCTTTTACAGCAAGAATTGGAGCAAAGCTCTGAACTCCCAATTTACGTTTTCAACCTCCGACTATTCGCGCGAAGCCTTTCAATCGATCGTTGGTCGGCCTGGCGATTCCACCAACGTGGACAGCCAGGATGACATGGAATACTCGAACTCGGCCGGCGAATACAGCCTGAGAAACGAGAACAGATTAACACAAAAAAACGGGAAAGAACTGAAATTCGGTGTCGGCTTTTATGCCAACCGCGCCAGTCTTGTCAACATTAACAACTACGGAGACACACTGACTTTCAACAACAAACAGCGCTACCACAACACGCATTATTTCGCTTTTGTGCAGGAGCACTTGCCGGTTGGCGAAAAGCTGAAGGTTGATATTGGGATGCGATTCAACCTAAGTAACACGACCCATAAATTATACAATGAGCCACGAGTCAGTCTTCAGTATAAATTGACAGACAACCTGAAGTTCAATGCTGCCTGGGGCCGTTATCACCAGTTTATGTATAAATTGGCTCACGTGGACCGCGATAACAATTACACCTACTTTTGGGTCACCGGCGACGAATCGACCCCGGTGCTGAATTCGACCCAATATTTCGCCGGTCTAAACTATTACAAAAATAACCTGACCATCAATGCTGAAGGATATTTTAAGCGAACCAAAAATTTGAGCCGCTTGATTTACGAGCAAGAGCCACTGCCAACACCGGGCGTTAATCCGACTTATATCACCTACCTGGGAGGTGCGAAAGCTTATGGCATTAACACCTATGTCCGGAAAGACTTTGGCAAACAAGCACTTTGGGCCAGCTATACATGGAGCAAGGCTCTGGAACGTTTGGCTCCGGCCGGCATGCCTCTTCCTGAATGGGAACCGGCTATGCATGACCAGCGACATGAGGTAAAACTGGCAGCGCTACTCAATTACCGACGTTTCTATTTCTCAACCGATTTTGTTTATGGTTCCGGATTGGAATTGATAAAAGATGCTTTCTCTGATGGAAATGCTAAAACGGATTATCAACGGCTGGACGTTGCATTGACCTACAAGCTAAACTGGAGCAAAACTCAAAGTGAGTTGGGGGTTTCTGTCTTGAATGTCTTTGACCGGGAGAACCTTTCTTACAACTTCCTGCGAAGCATTAACTTGTCGCCCGAGTACAACTCGGTGAAAGTTTATACCAATGCCGTTCCTTTCACCCCAACTATATTTTTCAAAATTGTATTCTAAAAAAATGCAGACCTGTAAGCCGGGTTCTGTACTCAACCGAAGCTGAGCTTCTATCATTTATCTGGCCGCAACATTGCTGTTACGATCTAGCAACCTACCCCTCACGACTCCCGAACAAGTTCGAGACTGCCCCAAAGGACAGAACAGGGCGGGCAACCCTGCCGGCATAATGCCAACCGTGATATATTTGGTCTTGCAACCCATGATGCGTACGGCTTCCGAAGTCGCCTCCGGAACCGGTGAGCTCTTACCTCACCTTTTCACCCTTATCCCGATACGAGATCGGGACGGTTATTTTCTGTTACGCTGAAACAAGCTTTCACCCGTCTTCCCGTTAGGAAGCATGGCGCCCTGCGTTGCCCGGACTTTCCTCAATCCCAACACAAGATCGGGACAGCGATAGAACGGTCTGCGGCGCAAAGATAGCAATGTAAACGGATATTTTCAGCGGATTTAGATGAAGCAAGTAGTTCGCAATCTTTCGACTTTCTACTTTTGACTTTCATACAATTGACCTTGCCAGGTATCCCTTTCTGCAAGCCGCTTTTCGAGTTTCGCTACAAATTCGAAGTTTTTCAATCCCCATTTGGGAGCGATGAGCAAATCCTTCGGAGCCTGGCTGATGAAACGCTCAAGGATGATATTCGGATTCAGCAGTTCCAGGTAATCCACCACCAAATCGATGTATTCGTCTACTGTAAACAGTTCAAAATCTTCCGGCCGATTCGCATATTCAACCGCCATTCGCGTTCCGCGATGAATCTGTAATTGGTGTAATTTCAGATTTTCAACCGGTAGTTTCGAAATCTCCCGCGCTTGTTCCAGAAAATCGGAACGGTTTTCACCCGGCAGGCCCAAAATCAAATGCGCGCAATTATGGATCCCCCGGCGGGCAGTTTCGTTAATAGCCCATTGGGCCGCTGCAAAATCGTGCCCGCGATTGATCCGCTCCAGTGTTTCATCCTTCACCGACTCTACACCAAACTCAACCATCACGTAATACTTTTGCGACAGTTCCTGCAAATAATCAAGCACTTCCGGAGTTACACAATCCGGACGCGTTCCAATCACTAGGCCAATTACCTTTTCCACGGCAAGCGCTTCTTCATAACGCTCCTTCAGTACAGTAACATCAGCATAAGTATTCGAGTAAGCCTGAAAATAGGCCAGGAATTGCATCGACTGGTATTTCTTCGCAAAGAACTCGATTCCCTGATTTAACTGCTCTGTAATACTTTTTTCGAGTTTGCAGTAATCCGGTTTGAAGGTTTTGTTGTTACAATAGGAACACCCGTTCAATGCTTTTCGTCCATCGCGGTTCGGGCAGGTAAAACCTGCATCAACCGATACCTTCTGAACCCGCTCGTTGAATTTCGATTTAAAGTAGGTCGGAAAATCATTGTAACGGCGATTGTGTTTCCAGGGAAATTGCATGGCTTGTTTTTTGCTGTTTGAAAGGGGGCAAAAATAACAATAATCTTCAGGACTTTAGAACCGGGATTGAAACAAAAAATGAATGCAATTTGCCTTTCAAAGTGGCTTTGTGCGCAGATAGCTTATCAACAAATGTTGAAAACTTTCAGCCCACTCCGCCCGAACAGCCCCGTTTTTGTGAATTCTATTTGTTTAACTTTATACTAACTCCAAAACAAGAAAATATGTTTACTGAAAAAGATCACGCAGATATTGAGAAAAGAGGCAGTAATACTTTAACAGTCAAACAACAAATCGAAAACTTCATTAGTGGTTTTCCATTTTTACAAGTTATAAAACCAGCTACAGTCGGCGATGGAATCATTCAATTATCTGACGCCGAAACAGTCGAAAACGTTAAGCATTTCGAGGATAGTACAGCCGCAGGTGCGTCAATTCTGAAGTTTGTTCCGGCCTCCGGAGCAGCCAGTCGCATGTTCAAGTCGCTGTATTCAGCCAAGGACGATCTGGAAGCTGGTGTTCCCGAATCTGAAGTAAAAAGCAAGAAGGATATCCAGTATTTTTTCGACAATCTGACGAAATTTGCATTCTACGAAGACCTGAAAAAAATAGCAGGAAAAGCACCCGAAGAGCTCCCTGCGGTAGAAGTTTTGACCTTGGTTTTAACCGAAACCGGACTGAATTACGGCAATTTACCGAAAGGTTTACTTAAATTTCACAATTACACCGATGGCAACCGCACTTCGTTCGAAGAGCACTGCGTTGAAGGTGCATTGTACGCCAAGAAAAACGACGGTAACATTGCTATTCATTTCACGGTTTCTCCCGAACACCAACCAAAATTCGAAGAACATTTGGCCGAAATTCAGGCCAAATACGAAAAAGAATTCGATGCCAGCTATTCCATCTCGTTCAGTCAGCAAAAACCATCGACTGACACGATTGCAGTTAGCCCGGACAATTCGCCTTTCCGCAACGACGACGGCACACTGCTGTTCCGTCCCGGTGGCCACGGCGCGTTGCTGGCAAACCTTGGAGAATTGGATGCCGACATCGTATTTATTAAAAATATTGACAACGTGGTTCCCGACTACATGAAGCCGGAAACCGTTAAATACAAAAAAGCACTGGGTGGTTTGTTGCTGAATCTGCAAAAGAAAATATTCAGCTACCAGGAAATTTTCGACACGCATCATTATTATGCGCTCGACAGTATTTTCTTTTCAGAAGCGGCGAGTTTCCTGGAAAACGTACTGAACGTGCAACCACCGTCTCCTCAATATTACACCGAGAAAGAAGAACTCTACTATTACCTGAAAAACAAATTTAACCGCCCGATCCGGATCTGTGGTATGGTCCGTAACGAGGGAGAACCAGGCGGGGGACCGTTCTGGGCTAAAAACAGCGATGATTCGGTTTCGCTACAGGTAGTGGAAAGCTCGCAGATTGATTTCGACAATCCGGAGCAAAAACAGTTAGTCGACTCGGCCACCCACTTCAACCCCGTTGATTTGGTGTGCGCATTCAAAAATTACAAAGGAGAAAAATTTGATCTGTCCGAATTTGTAGATCCGGCAACTGGATTTATTTCCAAAAAATCGCAAAACGGTAAAGAACTAAAAGCACAGGAATTGCCCGGTCTATGGAACGGAGCCATGGCTGATTGGAACACGCTATTTGTGGAAGTTTCAATCCAAACCTTCAATCCGGTTAAGACTGTTAACGACCTTTTACGAAAAGAGCATCAACCGGAAGGATAGGAATTCAAAACTATTTGTAAATTTGCACCTGCAATTTTCTTTTTATGGACGAAGACGCAAGGGATTATTTAGATAACGAAGAGATCGTAGAGGCTGTCACCCGATTCCGGAAAATGATTAAAGAAAACCGATTCGAATACTTTGATGTGTTTGAATTTGAAGGGATTGTTGATTATTACCTGGATGAAGGAAAGATAAAAAAAGCACTGCTTGCAGTCGAATGCGGACTTCAAATTCACCCTTCATCAGTAGCTCTTAAAATCAAGAAAGCTCAAATATTGCTGGTCGACGGTAAGTCGGAAGAGTGTCTCGAACTAATTCAGTTTGCTGAAGCAATCGAAGATACAAACCCGGATGTTTACCTGGTGAAAGGATCAGCTTTAATCATGCTCGGCATGGTCGAAGAAGCGATCGCTGCCTATGAAATGGCTGTTGAATACAACTCCGACGACAATGATGACCTGATGTACAACATTGGTGTAACATTGGGCCAAGCCGGCGAAGTTGACAAAGCGATTTCATTTTTGGAACGTGCTTTCGAAAATAACGCTCAAAACGAGTTGGTTTTATACGAGTTAGGGTATTATTACGATCGCGTTCAGGATTTTACGAAGAGTATTGAGTTTTATAACAAATACCTGGATCTCGATCCCTTCAATGCATCCGTTTGGTACAATTTGGGGATCACGTTTAATCGGATCGGAGAGCACGACAAAGCTGTTGACGCCTACGATTACTCGATTGCGCTTCAGGAAGACTTTGACCAGGCGTATTTCAACAAAGCAAATGCGCTGTCGAACGCCAATCGTTACGAAGAAGCGATCGGCTGTTACGAAGAATACCTGGAGCGAGACAAAGAGAATGATGATGCCTACTGTTATTTGGGTGAAAGTTATTTGAACCTGGAACAATACAGCGAAGCTTTGAGTAATTATCGCAAAGCAATTCGTTTAAATAAAAATAATTCGAACGCGTGGTATGGTTCCGGACTAATTATGTGGATGGAAGGTAAACTTTCAGAAGCATTGGTATTTTTGAAGAAAGCGCTTAAACTGGATGATGAAAATCCGGATTTCTGGTTGATGTATGGAAAAATCAATCATGAGTTGGATAAATTTGATCAGGCCGAAACAGCCTTTAAAAAGGCAACGGGTTTGGACCCTGACAACGCTGATGGCTGGATCTCATTTGCCGAATTGGAATACGACCGCGGTAAATTGAACAGTTCAATTGAAATTCTGAAAAAAGCATCCAAAATTATTTCCGACGACCCGGCCATTAACTACCGGTTAACGGCTTACTTGCTGGAAAATAACGATGAATTATCCGCTACGGGCTACTTTGAAAAAGCCTTGGAGGTTGATTTCAACAACTACCGGATTTTGTTTGATTATTATCCGGAAGCGCTTCAAAATGAATCCATTAAAAAATTGATTAAAAAACACGAATCAACCAAATTATAAAAAATGAATTTCAATTTGCCGTTTGTCCCTGAAAGACCTGAGAGACCGAGACAGTCAGGTCTTACAATGATGATGGACAAAGGATTATCTCTCCGGGAAGCAGAAAACTTCTGTGAAGTTTGTGCGGAATACACAGACCTTGTTAAATTAGGATTTGGTACAGGTTTATTGACTCCGAACGTAAAAGAAAAAATAAAAATCTATCAACAAGCCGGTCTTCGTCCCTACTTCGGCGGGACATTGTTCGAAGCGTTTATTGCCCGCGACATGCTGGACGATTACAAACGGTTCATCGCTGATGCAGGTGTCGAAACGGCTGAAGTTTCAGACGGTGTGTTGCCCATTGAACATGGAAAAAAATGTGAATATATTGCTGATCTCGCGAAAGACTTCGTCGTACTTTCTGAAGTTGGAACGAAATTGAAAGGCAAAGAAATCACAAACGAAGAATGGGTGAGCTGGATGTTATCGGAACTGGGAGCCGGTGCGTGGAAAGTAATTGCCGAAGCCCGCGAAAGCGGAAACATGGGAATTTACAACGACGATGGTTCAGCCAACAGCGAACTGGTTTTGGATATCCGCAACCACATTGATCCGGACAAGATCCTATGGGAAGCACCTTTGAAAAACCAGCAAGTTTGGTTCATCAAGCTTTTGGGTCCCAATGTAAATTTGGGGAACATCGCCGAGAACGAAGTTATACCGTTGGAAACATTACGGAGAGGTTTGAGAGGCGATACGTTATTAAGCTTTTTACCCTGATAGACAGACGATATCAATCCCCGCTTGTCGGGGATTTTTCATTTATAACGAATAAAATCGGCTGTTTTTCTAAAAAAATCGCATTTGGGGAAACCTATCCGGGCTTATATTGTTTTACCCATAGCAAATCAGAATTTACAGGGAAGAAAGGGTATAATCAACGTTAATATTGATATCTATCAACTTTTTACAAGTGTATTGATATAACAACTTTGACACGGATTGTTAACTTTGTTTCAAAATCATAAAGAGATGTTTTTTGTAGGACTAGCAGGATCGATTATACCTTACATCCTTTTGATGGGCGTAATGCTTGTTTTCACCTTCGGGGCCAACGCCGAGGTGATGGAAAAGCTGTCGCCTGAGAAAGCTGAAGCCAATGTGCTCAAGGTAGAAATGAATGCTGCCACAACTACGAACATTGACCCTGTAAATTTTCACTTCTCGGCATACAACTCCTTCGAAAAATTCGCAAAAGAAAAAACAGACGATCAGTCTGCTTTGATCCTGGAGTGTTCGCCCGAAAAGCCGGAAATAAACGCCTTTAAAGTATTTTCCGAGATACAACCGCATTACAGATCCAATTTCTGCACCCGATATTTTGGTTTATCTCCACCATTCATGGTTTAATCGCTGCTAACTAACTAAATCAACCTAAAGTTTAACTTTTATCTCCACCATGATTGGAATTATTGGATTAAGCCACAAGTCGGCACCTGTAAATATTCGCGAAAAGTTTGCACTCAATCAGGACGATAGTGCCAAATTAGCCAAGCTGATTTGCCATAACAAATATATTCAGGAACTGGTCATCTTATCGACCTGTAACAGAACTGAATTATATTTCAAAGCCGATGAATGCTGCTCTTCGGGAGCTTTTAATATCATCATCAGCTTTTTGCACAAGCATGTGGGCGTTGACGATGAACTGAACAAACATTTCTATCGCTATGCGCACGACAAAGCCGTCAATCATTTATTCCGGGTTGTATCAAGCCTCGAGTCAATGGTTTTAGGTGAATACCAAATCGTATCGCAAATCAAAGAAGCTTTTAACCAGGCTGAGCAAAACGGGACCGTTGGCAAAGTGCTGACCCGCTTGTTTCACAAAGCTTTGGAAACAGGCAAACTGGTACGTTCGAACACTAAAATGAGCACCGGTGCTTTTTCGGTGAGTTATGCAGCGGTTGAGAAATGTAACAACCAGTTCAAAAACCTGAAAGACAAAAACATTTTGTTGATCGGTGCCGGAGAAACCGGGGAATTGGTGATTAAAAACCTGTACAAGAAAGGCTGTAAAAATATTACGGTGACCAACCGTACCATCACAAAAGCCGAGGAACTTGCGAAACGCTACAGTGGTAAAACACTTCCTTACAATCAAATGATGGAAGGCATTCACGAGGCTGAAATCATTGTTAGTTCCATCGCAACCAAAGAGCCAATTTTCAATGCAGCAACGGTAAAACCACACCTGAATGGTCATCCATTGGTGATGATGATCGACTTGGGCGTACCACGTAACATCCATCACGATGTAGCCGATATTCCGGGAATTGCATTGGTTAATGTTGACGACCTCGAAGAAGTTGTTTCCGGCAACCAAGAGAAAAAGCAAGCTTTGGTTTCCGTAGCCGAAGAAATTATTGCCGAAAAAGTAGGCGAATTCTCAGATTGGCTGAATAGCAGAAATCTGTCGCCGGCCATTCAACAAATCATTGCCTCAATGAATATGGTGAACACAACTGAACTGGAGCTTTTCAAGAAGTTTCACTCGGATGAAGATTACCAGCAAATGGAGAAATACGGCAAACACATTACGGAGAAATTAATCAACTCGATGATTAAAAATCTGAAAACGATCAGCGACAACGGCCGTCAAACGGAGTACATCAAAGTTGTCAACGACCTCTTTTCCCAAATCAATGAGCAATAACACAATCAAAATAGGCACACGGGGTAGCAAACTGGCCCTGTGGCAGGCCAATACTGTTAAAGCAGCAATTTCGACTGCTTTTCCCGACTTAAACGTTGAAATCGTCATCATCAAAACCAAAGGCGACATCATTCTGGATGTGTCGTTGTCCAAGATTGGCGACAAAGGTTTATTTACCAAAGAAATTGAAACAGCTCTGATCAACGGTGATGTTGATTTGGCTGTTCACAGTTTGAAGGACCTTCCGACTGAATTGCCCGAAGGTTTGTGCATCGGAGGCATGCTTCCTCGTGGCGAAGTTCGTGATGTTTTCATCTCGAAAGACGGCCGCAAACTGAGCGAAATGACTGCCAACGACCGGATCGCTACTTCAAGCTTGCGCCGTAAAGCGCAGTTGTTGGCCTACAACTCCAACCTGAATATCGTTGATATCCGCGGAAATGTGGATACCCGACTTAACAAAATGAACGACGGCCACTGCGAAGCTTTGTTGATGGCCGGTGCCGGAATCATCCGTTTGGGATACGAAGGTTATATTACCGAACTGCTGGATCCAACGGTCGTGCTACCTGCTGTTAGCCAGGGAGCCGTAGCTATCGAAATTCGCGATGAAGATGAACGCATTCAACGTATCATCGACGCTATTTCCGACGAACAAACATGGAATACAACCATGGCCGAACGCTGGTTGCTGCGCACGCTGGAAGGCGGTTGTCAGGTTCCGGTAGCCTGCTATTCAGAAGTTGCAAAAAACCAACTAACCTTAACCGGATTGGTCGCTTCGATCGATGGAAAACAGGTGATCAAAAAAACGGTTTCGTGCCCGATTGACGAAGGCTCCGAAAAAGCAATCGAATTGGCTGAGGCAATTCTGGCTGAAGGTGGAAAAGAAATTCTCGATCAGATTCGCACAGAATAGCGACAATGGCAGACCGACAAACCGACAATAAGATTCATGGCAAACTAATCATCTGTACTTATCCCCAACCCGAACCGGACGAATTTTCCGTTCAGCTCGAAAAAGCCGGGGCCAAAGTACTTTTCATGCCTGCAATCGAAATTCGGCCCCTCACCTGCCAGTTACCAAAGCAACTTTCGGATTACAATTGGCTTGTTTTTACCAGCAAGAACGGCATTAGCAGCTTCTTCAATCAATACCAACCGGCAGCAAATAACAAAGTTGCCGTTTTGGGTGAAGCAACCGGGAGCGAGTTGAATAACTTCAGCCTGAACGCGAACTATACGGGAACCGGCCGAACCGGTGCCGATTTCGCGAAAGAACTAAAGGACGTGATTCACCCCGGTGAGTCGGTTTTATTGGTTCTCGGAGAACTGGCTCCGGACACTATCCAGCAGGAATTGCAAGCCACCAATTCTGTTGATCGTATCAACATTTACCAGACAGTTGCTCCGGATCATTTCGATCCGGAATGTGTGGAATTAATCGAATCTGAGAGCTATGATCTGATGATTATCAGCAGCCCCTCTGCCATAAAAAATTTGTACCTTGCGTTTCGCGAAAAAATCAGCCAATGGCGCGTCATCAGCATTGGCAAAACAACCACTGCCGCCTGTCGGAACCTCGGAATTGAGCCGCTGACAACGGCAAAAGATTCGAGTTACAAAGGACTGGCAGAAACAACAATTGAATACTTACAACATCAAAATATTTAGATTATGAGTTATCCTGTTACACGCTTACGGAGACTTCGTAAATCAGCCTCTATCCGCAATATGGTTCGCGAGACTGAAGTAAATCGCGACGATCTGATTATGCCTTATTTTGTTTGCCCGGGCGAGAATGTAAGCAATCCCATTAAGTCCATGCCGGGTAATTTTCAACTTTCAATCGACCTTTTGGTAAAAGAAGTTCAGGATTTAGTTGAAACAACTGGCGTCGATAAGATTTTGCTTTTCGGTATTCCTGCAGAAAAAGACGAAACCGGCCACGTGGCTTGTCATCACGATGCTATTGTACCGAAAGCCATTCGCGCGTTAAAAGAAGTGCTGCCGAATATTCTCATTGTGGCTGACGTTTGTAACTGCGAATACACCACTCATGGCCACTGCGGTACCATTATCGACGGCGATGTGGACAACGACAGCACCGTGCACACTTTGGCTGCTCAATCGGTTACACTGGCTAAATCCGGTGCCGATATTATTGCCCCATCGGATATGATGGACGGCCGTATTGGTGCCATCCGTGCAGCTTTGGATGAAAATGGGTTCCAAAATACGCCAATCATGGCCTATTCAGCTAAATATGCTTCCGGCTTCTATGGCCCGTTCCGCGATGCTGCCGAGAGCGCTCCAAAGTTCGGCGACCGCAGCACCTATCAAATGGACCCGGCGAACAGCGACGAAGCCCTGCGCGAAGTAGAGCAGGATATTATTGAGGGTGCGGATATGGTGATGGTAAAACCGGCATTGAGCTATATGGACGTCATCCAACGCGTAAAAACGACATTCAACATGCCGTTGGTTGCCTACAACGTGAGCGGTGAATTTTCAATGGTGAAAGCAGCTGCAGCCAATGGCTGGATTGACGAGGAACGCCTGATCAAGGAGATTCTGACTTCGTTGAAACGCGCCGGTGCCGATGTGATTATCACCTACCACGCCAAAGAATTTGTTTTAAGTGAATTGAAAAAAGGCAACCGAGTGTAAGGTTGCACAAAAGTCAAATCGAATGAACTACTCCAAAAGCATAGCGGCTTTCAAGGAAGCCCAGGAACTAATACCCGGTGGGGTGAACTCACCGGTTCGGGCCTTTAAAAGTGTACAGGCCGATCCACTATTTATCGCAAAAGCCAAAGGTGCCAACGTTTGGGACATCGACGGCAACAAATATATTGACTTCGTATCCTCATGGGGACCGCTGATTTTAGGTCACGCTAATCCGGCGATTGTTGAAGCAGTGCAGAAAGCTGCCGAACTGGGAACCAGCTATGGTGCCCCTACCCTGATTGAAACTGAAATGGCCAAGCTGATTACCGAGATGATGCCATCAGTGGACAAAGTTCGAATGGTAAACTCAGGCACAGAAGCAACAATGAGCGCCCTGCGTCTCGCTCGCGGATACACAAAACGCGACTTGGTTGTGAAATTTGCCGGCTGTTACCACGGGCATGCCGACGCCTTCCTGATTAAAGCAGGCTCCGGAGCAATCACTTTAGGATTGCCGGATAGCCCCGGTGTTACCAAAGCTTCAGCCCAAAATACGCTGACGGCTGAATACAACAACCTGGAATCAGTAAAAGAGCTTTTTGATGCACGCGGCGAAGAAATCGCTGCCGTAATTCTGGAACCGGTTGCCGGCAACATGGGCTGTGTACTTCCGGATGTGGAGTTCTTAAAAGGCGTTCGTGCCATCACCGAACAATACGGTGCTTTGTTGATTTTCGATGAGGTAATCACTGGTTTCCGTTTGTCGGCAGGTGGTGCTCAAAAGCGCTTCGGCATCATGCCCGACCTGACCACGCTGGGTAAAATCATCGGTGGAGGACTTCCGGTTGGCGCTTATGGTGGCCGCAAAGAAATTATGGATCTATTGGCGCCAAATGGACCGGTTTACCAGGCAGGAACGCTTTCGGGCAACCCGCTGGCGATGACTGCCGGAACTGTAATGCTCAGCACCTTGAACAACAATCCTTCTATTTATGAAGAATTGGAACGCAAAGGAGCTAAAGTTGAAGCCGGTTTGAAAGCTGCACTGGAAAGCAACAGCATCCCGGGTGTGATCAACCGAATCGGCTCAATGATGACCATGTTCTTTACCGAAGAAAAAGAAGTGAAATCATTTGATCAGGCCATGAAATCAAACGCGCCTCGTTATGCGCAATTCTTCAAGAAATCGCTGGAAGCAGGCATCTACCTGGGACCTTCGCAATACGAGTGTTTCTTTGTTTGCGACGCGCATACCGATGCGGACCTCGACTACATGATTGAAGCAGCCGATAGCGCCATGAAAAGCCTCTAAACAACCAATAAACATGCAAGATTCAATCTTTTTAAAGAAGCTAAAGGGACAAGAGACAGAGCGTCCGCCAGTTTGGTTCATGCGCCAGGCGGGCCGAGTTCTGCCCAATTACAATAAGCTGAAGGAAGACTACACCTTTCACGAATTGATGGAAGATCCGAAGTTGGCCGCCGAGGTGACTTTGATGCCCATTTATGATCTGGGTGTTGATGCTGCCATTTTGTTTTCCGACATCCTGGTTATTCCGAATGCCATGGGAATGGATTTGGAGTTTACCGATCACGGGCCGGTGTTCAACAAACCACTGAAAGGCTTGACCAATCCAGCCGATCACCTGGCTCCTGTGCCGGAGAAACTGGAATATATTTACAAAAATATCGAGGAAATTATCGCTCAGCGACCAGCCAACATTCCGCTGATTGGTTTTTGCGGCGCGCCGCTGACTACCTTGTGCTACATGGTGCAAGGTATTAGCTCCAACCCGAATTTCCCGGATGCCATTAAGTTCTTGTTTCAACACAAAGCAGAAGCAAAGAAGCTGATCGACGCCATTGCAGATCTTTCGGCCTTTTATGCAAAAAAGCAGATCGAACATGGTGTAGAAGCTTTCCAATTGTTCGAAACGCATGCCAACCTGGTTCCGGTTGAACTATACAACGAGCTGTTTATGCCTGCTGTGAAAAAGATCAGCCGTGCGGTTCGCGAGACGGGTACCCCGTTTATCTTCTTCCCGAAAGGAATCGCTACTGGCTTGAAATATGTGACGCCCGAGTTGGCTGATTTTGTCAGCATCGACTGGCAATTGTCGATGGAAGATGCTCGTGCCATGGTACATCCCGAAGTTGGGTTACAAGGCAACCTGGATCCCCGGTACCTTTACGGAACTCAGGAGGAAATCAAAGCCCACCTGAAGGCTTATATTCCGTTCTTCCAGAAGCATCCGAAATGGATCTTCAACCTGGGACACGGATTCCTGCCGGACATTCCGTACGAAAATGCGAAGTTCGTGGTTGACTGGATAAAATCAGTAGACTGGAAAAAATAACAACCGATATCGAAGGCTGGACGAAAGTTCAGCCTTTTTATCGTCAATACGCCTTCCCGAAACCTATCAGAGATTAGTACCCCGGAAAATATCGAATCTGGATAGGTACGAAAATAAGCTGTCTGAAAAGGCGCAAAGCAATTAGTTCCATACAATGAAGACTTTTTAATCGCTTGGCAAAATCGCTTTTCAGACAGCCAACAAACTCGTTTAATAGGTAACTAAAGGTTCTAGATCTTTTGCCTGTTCAATGTAGTCGGCCACCTGGCTTAAAGCGGGAACAGCCCGGGTAATGTTCTTCTCAGCCTGAACTTCGACAAGCTTCTCATAAAGATTTTCAGCATTACGGGTGCGCAATTCTTTTACCGTTTGAACACCGGCTGCTTTCAATAATTCGGCAAATTGAGATGCAACTCCGGTAATTCGGAACAAATCGGCCATATTAACCCAGTCGAGGATTCTCCATTCTTCGATTCCGGATTCGTCAGCCAACTGTTTTCTTCCCGATTTAGTTGCTCCTGCTTCCAACAGGCCTTCAACTGTTGAGATGTCAACCGCTGCTAATTTTTCGCCATAAACTGGTCCAATTCCTTCAATGTCATTAATTTTTCGTGCCATAATTAATAATTTAAATGATAAAACTAACACCAGAATTTTCTCCAATTCCACCAAGAAGTTTATCGATCAACTCATCAATTTTCAAATTAGCCTCGAATTCAAAAAGCCTCGGAATCAAACG
The DNA here is from genome assembly GCF_003610535.1 of Mangrovibacterium diazotrophicum. Lineage (NCBI taxonomy): Bacteria > Pseudomonadati > Bacteroidota > Bacteroidia > Marinilabiliales > Prolixibacteraceae > Mangrovibacterium > Mangrovibacterium diazotrophicum. The sequence goes on from NZ_RAPN01000002.1 coordinate 78,023, forward strand.
TATTACCCTCGTCGAGCTTACCGGTTGTAAAACCCTTTTTAAACCAAAACAGCCGTTGTTCAGAGGTGCCGTGTGTGAAAGAATCGGGAACAACATAGCCCTGTGTCTGCTGCTGGATTCGGTCATCGCCAACAGCCTGCGCGGCATTTAGCGCTTCCTCCAGATCACCCTCTTCCATGATGCTTTTTGTTCGTTGCGCATGGTGAGCCCAGACCCCGGCGAGGAAATCAGCCTGAAGCTCCAGATTGACATTCTGGGCATTATAAGCCGTCTCCGAAACGCGCCCTCTCAACGCATGAACCTGATCGAGCGTCCCGAGAAGTTTTTGCACATGATGTCCAACTTCGTGAGCGAGAATATAAGCGACGGCAAAATCTCCTTCAGCCCCGAGCTGACGCTGCAACTGATCCAGAAAACTCAGATCGATGTAGACCCGTTCGTCATTGGGACAGTAAAATGGTCCGGTGGCCGCGCCGGTAATGCCGCATGCAGACTCTACGCGGCTGCTAAACAATACCAGTGTAGGCTCGCGGTATTCCATTCCCATATTCTCAAATAAGGCATGCCAAACATCTTCCGTATCGGCTAAAACGACACTGATAAATTCTTTCACCTCTTCTTCAGAGGCACTCCCCTGGTAATCCAAGTCGGCTGCTGTGTTGCCTTGTTCGCTGGGCATCACATTCAGAACCTCATTGGGATCTCCTCCCAAAAACATGACGATAAGCGCAAAAACAACTGCACCAATTCCTCCGCCTATTCCTATTTTTCGTCCGCCGCTCATCCCTCGGCGATCTTCAACATTCGAACTTTGTCGTCTTCCCTTGAATCGCATAAATCCAAAATTTAACAGTTACAAATGGCAAAATTTAGTCTGCAACGAACGATAAACATCCTTGCCGTGCTTTCCGGAAAGCTTTGAATATCCTGCTTCAAAACTATTCGATAACCAGTTTGTGTTTCCAGTGTATTTTTTCGGATTCGCCTCTCTTCGGACGATCAGCAGCAGGTGATTTAGTCCTGTATTTCATTTCTCTAAGGAATTTGGCGGACTACCCTGCCTGTTGGGAAATATCTGTCAGAATGTAATTTTTCTGATTTCTATACAAGTTACCGAACTTTTACTACAAACAGAATAAGAATCTGTAAAAAATTATTTTAAACAAGACACTTTTCCAACTGCCTGTAGTTTTACGAAACATTGTAGTCAATTCGCCAATTCTAAAGGCATAAAAAAAAGCTGTCTTCTCAGACAGCTTCAAATAATGTTTTGGTATTAAATCAGTTATTCAAATCTTCAAATTCAACATTGGTATAATCTTTTACCAATTCTTCGTCTTCTAATTCCAATTCGTCTTCAACATCAATCACTGCCATTTTAGGCTTTTCCTCTACAACCTCTTCTTCTCTGTAATATTCACGCTCGCTGGTTTCGTCATATGGCTGCTGGTTTACAATGAAATCCACAACCTCGTTCAAACCATCCGCAAATTTCTCGAAATCTTCTTTGTAAAGGAAAATTTTATGTTTTTCAAAGTGAAACTTACCGTCTTGTTCGTAGCGTTTTTTGCTTTCAGTAATTGTCAGATAATATTCGTCTTTTCGGGTCGATTTTACATCGAAGAAATAAGTTCTTTTACCGGCACGTACAGCTTTTGAATAGATCTCCTGCTTAAATTTACCATCCATTTCTTCGTTCAATTCATCATTCTTATCAAAGCCTTCCATCATTTTCGTTTTAGGTTAGTCACAAGTTTATCTTCAAAAGTAAACAAATATTCTGAAAATTATAAAAAACTGTTAATAAACAGTTGCCATCCGATTAAGCAGACAAATGTTCAGTTTACTGGCCTGAATAGTACTTCAGCGCCTCCGGCATCTGCTTCTCTAAAGCGGCAATTCGGTTCTGATCAACCGGGTGAGTACTGAGCCATTCCGGGGTTCCACCGCTGTTAGCCGACATGCGTTGCCAAAAAGCCACAGCCGAACGCGGATCGTATCCTGCAATTGCCATGAAGATCAAACCCATTTGATCCGCTTCATATTCGTGCTTGCGCGAGAAGGGCAACATCACTCCCACCTGGGTAGTCGCTCCGTAGGCCATATTGTACAAAGCTTTGGTTTCTTCCGGTTTTTCCTGAACGGCAGTCGACAAGGCCACCCCTCCCATTTGCACCAGCATTGCGTGGCTCATCCTCTCGTTACCGTGCCGTGCAACCGCGTGAGCGATTTCGTGCCCCATCACTACAGCAAGACCACTTTCATCCTGGGTGTAAGGTAAAATGCCCGTATAAACGACGACTTTGCCACCCGGCATACACCAGGCATTCGGCACATCGCTATCCACCAGGTTGAACTCCCATTTGAAATTTTCGACATAACTCCCAAAACCGTTATCTCTAAGATACTTTTCAACGGCGGCAGCCATTTTAGCGCCAACGCGTTTGACCATCTCGGTTTGTTGCTTGTTAGTTGAAAGCTTGTTTTCTTTCAGAAACTCATCATAATTAGTTAAACTCATCGAAACCATGTCCGACTCCGGGATTAAACTGAGCTGGCTTCTTCCGGTTAACGGAACCGATTGGCATGAATGTAGAAATAAAGCCGCTGCGACAAGCAGACAGCCAGTTAAAGCAGATAGTTTTGTTCTTCGTTTCATTGCACACAATTTTTGACCATCTAAAGTAAGCAATTTGAAACAAAAAAAAGGTGACCATAAGGCCACCTTTTTCAAAATATCTTTATCATAAATACTAGCTGTAAATTTCCTTCTTTGCAGCCAGCAGCGTATTCTTCAATAACGAAACACGGGTCATCGGTCCTACTCCGCCCGGAACAGGTGTAATGAATGCACATTTATCAGCTACTTCATCAAATACAACGTCGCCTTTCAGTTTCCATCCCGATTTTGTTTCTGTCGATTTCACACGAGTTGTACCCACATCGATAACAACAGCTCCAGGTTTCACCATGTCGGCTGTAACAAAACCAGGAGAACCAATTGCAGCAATCAAGATGTCAGCATTCGCGCAAACTTCTTTTAAGTCTTTTGTACGACTGTGAGCTACGGTTACCGTTGCGTTCATTTCCTTTTGAGACATCAGAACGCTCATCGGGCGACCAACAATATTGCTGCGGCCAATCACCACACAATTTTTGCCGGATGTTTCGATACCGTGACGTTTGATTAATTCAACAATACCATCGGGTGTTGCCGAAACAAACGAAGGTAAACCGATAACCATACGTCCTACGTTGATCGGGTGAAAACCGTCGACATCCTTTTTCGGATCGATGGCCTCAATTATTTTTTGTTCGGAAATATGTTTCGGAAGCGGCAACTGAACGATGAATCCATCCACATCAGCATCCTTGTTCAACTCGTCCACTTTGGCCAGCAATTCAGCTTCAGTCACATCATCTTCATAACGAATCATGCTCGATTTGAAACCGACTTCTTCGCAATCTTTGATTTTATACGCAACGTACGTCTCGCTTCCACCGTCGTGACCAACCAGGATCGCAGCCAAATGAGGTGTTTTGCCTCCTGCAGCCTGGATCGCTTTCACTTCCTGTGCAATTTCGGCCTTAATGGTTTTGGCCGTTTTATTTCCGTCAATTAATTGCATTCGTATTTCTTTATAAGGATTAACGTCTTCTCATATTACCCATCATACCGCGCAGGTTCTTTCCGCCCGAAACCATACGCATCATTTTGCGTGTTTCGTCGAATTGCTTGATCAAACGGTTTACTTCCTGGATATTCGTTCCTGAGCCCTCAGCAATCCGTTTGCGACGGGTACCGTTCAAAAGCGCCGGATCCTCGCGCTCAGCCGGAGTCATGGAATAAATAATTGCTTCAATATGTTTGAAAGCGTCGTCTTCAATGTCGATATTTTTCAACGCTTTTCCCATTCCCGGGATCATGGCAGCCAAATCCTTCAGGTTACCCATCTTTTTGATCTGCTGAATCTGAGAAAGAAAATCGTCGAATGAGAACTGGTTTTTCGCCAATTTCTTTTGCAACTGGCGGGCTTGTTCGGCGTCGAACTGCTCCTGTGCACGTTCAACCAACGAAACAATGTCACCCATACCCAAAATACGGTCGGCCATACGCGACGGGTGGAACACGTCGAGCGCATCCAGTTTTTCGCCGGTACCAACAAATTTGATTGGCTTGTTGACTACCGAACGGATTGAAAGCGCCGCACCACCACGGGTATCACCATCCAATTTGGTCAAAATCACACCATCAAAGTCCAGACGATCGTTGAACTCTTTCGCAGTGTTCACAGCATCCTGACCAGTCATGGAGTCAACCACAAACAAAATCTCGTTCGGGTTAATTGCTTTCTTAACGGCAGCAATCTCTTTCATCATCTGCTCGTCGATCGCTAAACGACCGGCGGTATCGACAATAACAAGGTTTTGACCATTTGCTTTTGCCGATTTGATCGCAGCAGTAGCAATAGCCACCGGATCCTGATTTCCAGGTTCACTGTATACAGGTACGTTGATCTGTTCACCTAAAACTTTCAACTGGTCGATCGCAGCCGGACGATAAACGTCACAAGCAACCAACAACGGTTGTTTGCCTTTTTTCGATTTCAGGAACTTTGCCAACTTTCCGGAAAAAGTTGTTTTACCGGAACCTTGCAAACCTGCCATCAAAATAACAGTCGGATTGCCTTGCAAATTCACGTCAACCGCTGAACCACCCATCAGTTCAGCCAATTCGTCGTGTACAATCTTAACCATCATCTCGCCTGGCTTAACCGCGTTCAGCACGTTTTCACCAAGTGCTTTCTCTTTTACCGACTCGGTAAAAGTTTTGGCAATTTTATAGTTGACGTCAGCGTCCAATAAGGCGCGTCTGACTTCTTTTAATGTTTCGGCAACATTTATCTCAGTAATTTTGCCCTGCCCTTTCAGCAGCTTAAATGACCGTTCTAACTTCTCATTAAGATTCTCAAACATAGTAGAAGTACAATTGATTTTTTAAAGCTCGTGCAAAAGTACAAAAATAAAATGAAGAAGAATTTTAAAAAAAAATTGTTTTAGGGGGTATCCTTTTTCTGGTTACCGGAATTAAGTTGTGAGTGCGCGAAAAACGAGAAAAATAAAAGTAAGCTAAAAGAGTGGTATCTTAATTTACTTTCCACGAACATAATGAAAATGCACATTGAACTAATCAGTTTCGACACGATTAATTCACCGCATTGAAGTTATCCTGTGAGACGTTTCGTTTCTCGACTCTCAAAAGTTACATAAGGATTAATAGCTTAAACGATAAACTGTTAATTCAGATAAAAAGTCCCTTTTTCACGAATCGCAATTTTCTAGAATTTGGGGGTCAGCGGACCCCCTTTTTCTTTTTATCCACCCCACCAAACAAGCAAATACAGCAGAATACTATAATTTTAAAATAACAGAAGGCAACCATAGCTGATTGCCTTCTGAATTTCTTATGTCGTGAACGACCTTAAATTTAGTCGTCCTTCATTTTCAAATTATATCAAATTACATACGTTCAGGAACTGAAATTCCCATCAAGCCCATACCCGATTTTACGATTTTGGCAACGTTGGCTGAAAGTACCAAGCGGAATTTCCGAACATTCTCGTCCTCTTCATTCAGGATTGAATGATCGTGATAGAATTGATTGAATTCTTTTACCAGGTTGTAAACGTAATTAGCAATAACTGCCGGGCTGTACGCCTCGGCTGCTTCGCTCACGGTAGCCGGGTAAAGCGAGATTGTTTTAATCAGCTCAGTTTCTTTTTCCGAAATCGTCAATGACGAGTCGAAGTTAACCGCTGGCTCGATTCCTTTCTCGGCTGCTTTACGCAGGACCGAGCGAATACGTGCATATGTGTATTGAATAAACGGCCCTGTGTTACCATTGAAGTCAATCGATTCTTCCGGATTGAACAACATGTTCTTTTTCGGGTCAACCTTCAGAATGAAATATTTCAAAGCACCGAGAGCGATTGTTTTATAGGTTTCAATGGCTTCTTCTTCGGTGTAGCCATCCAGTTTACCCAATTCTTCCGATGTTTTGCGGGCAACTTCAATCATTTCGGCCATCAAATCATCGGCATCCACAACAGTTCCCTCGCGGGATTTCATTTTACCGTGAGGCAATTCAACCATTCCGTACGAGAAGTGGTGCAATCCTTTTCCCCAGCTGTATCCCAGTTTGTCCAGCAAAATCGACAAAACCTTGAAGTGATAGTCTTGTTCGTTACCCACCACATAAACCATCTTGTCAATTTTGAAGTCGTCAAAACGCAACTTTGCTGTACCGATATCCTGAGTCATGTAAACTGAAGTACCGTCGCTACGCAACAGAATCTTCTGGTCCAAACCTTCTTCCGTCAGATCAGCCCAAACAGAGCTGTCTTCACGCTGAACGAACGTCCCTTCTTTTAAACCACGCAACACTTCGTCGCGGCCCACAAGGTAGGTTTCAGATTCGTAGTAGATTTTATCGAAATCAACTCCCATTTCTTTGTAAGTTACGTCGAAACCATCGTAAACCCACTGGTTCATCATACTCCACAATTCAATGGTTTCATGATCTTTGGCCTCCCATTTACGCAACAACTCGCGGGCTGCAACAATTGACGGAGCCTGTTGCTCAGCTTCTTCCTTTGAAGCACCTTTGGCAACCAACTCTTCAATTTCGGCTTTATAATGTTTATCGAATAAAACATAGAAATCGCCTACCAGGTGGTCGCCTTTGATGCCTGTGTTCCCGGGCGTTTTACCTTCACCCCATTGCTGCCAGGCATACATCGATTTGCAAATGTGAATCCCGCGGTCATTCACAATATTTGTTTTCACCACGTTTTTGCCATTCGCCTTCAGAAGTTCACCCAATGAATAACCGAGCAGGTTATTGCGGATATGTCCCAGGTGCAGTGGCTTATTCGTGTTTGGCGACGAGTATTCAACCATTACCAAAGGCGAATCTTCTGTAGCTTGTTCAAAACCGAATGTTGGATTCTGAAAAGCATCAGCCAATTGGTTGATCCAATACGAAGTTGAAACCGTCACATTCAAAAAGCCTTTAATAACTGAGTAGGCATCCACTTCGGTAACTTGCTCCTGTAGGAATCCACCCAAATCATTGGCAGTTTGTTCCGGCGACTTTTTCGAGATTCGCAAGAAAGGGAAAACAACAACTGTTAAATCGCCTTCAACATCTTTACGGGTATTCTGAATCTGTACATTTTGAGGGTCAAATTCCTGTCCGTAGAGTTGCTGAATGGCCAGCGCTACTTTCTCTTTTATGATTTGTTCAATAAACATGTTTGAATTTTTTTAGGGATGGGCAAAGATAATAGATTCTGCCTTAATCGATGATTGACAGGCATAAAAAAAGCCCCGCGGTTAACGGGGCTTGTTCTTATCGATTAAATAATTTATTCTGCAACGAAAATTTCAAATTCAACCCGTCGGTTCAGACGGCGGTTTTGTTCCGTGTTGTTCGGAGCTACCGGGTTCTCCTCGCCCAAACCGTTGGTCGAAACAATCCGGCTGCGGTCGAATCCCATACTAGTCATAAAGCGCATCACCGATTCAGCTCTCTTTTCCGAAAGCTTTTGGTTGTAGTCTGCGCTGGCCAAATCGTCGGTGTAACCCCACAAGCGTACAAGGTAGGCCGGATTTTTCAGCAGCATATCCACCAGATTCGCGATCTTGTTCTTGGTATAATCGGTCAGGTAACTCTGGTCTACCACAAAATAAACCGGTCTCACTTTAATATCCAGCACCCTCATGTTGCCACTTTTCACCGCTTCAGCTGCGGTCATTTGGGATGGTTCAGTTTTCTTCTCATCCTCTTTCTTGGCATTCGGATCCGGACAGCCGTTAAACTCTTTCTTGCCTTTCACATCCGGGCAGGCATCGTCTTTATCGGGGATACCATCACCATCCGCATCCGGGCAGCCACTTGTTGAACTTGGGCCTGGCTCTGTCGGGCATTCATCTAAGTGATCAATTACCCCGTCATTATCCGTATCAATCGGGCAACCATTCTCATCAACAAAAACATCGCGAGGCGTATTTGGACATTTGTCTTTTTTATCCGGAACACCGTCTCCATCCGAGTCTTTCGATCCTCCAATCGTGATCTCGATGCCAACAGTTGCTTTCCATAGGTTATCTCTGTATGTTGGCACCAAACGATCAACAACCACATTGTCATCGGACCAAGTTTCGATATGCTCATTTACTTTAGCACCGTTCACGTAGCCAACTTGCGCATACAACGAAATATTACGCTTGATCGGATATTTCGCACCAAGTCCTAAATTGAAGTTGATTTTATTTACGTTGTTATCCGAAATGTATCCGGGGCCCGCGAAAACATAGGGCTTCAAGACACTACTTTCCGGAAGAATTATTCCATTATAGAATTTATACCGAACCGCAATTGTCGTTAACGATACATCCAGATTACTTTCAATTTTATTGTTAGCTAATCCGAAATTTTGACTGATATAGAAGTCGAGCGAAGGATTAAAATAACGGCTGATATAAAACTCAGGCATGTAGCCCAAGCTGCTCTCACCCAACGCGCCGTAAATACCGGAACCAACTCCTGCAGCCCATTTCCGGTCTGAGGTCTGAGCAGAAGCTGACAAAACAAGTAAACTAACAATAAAAAGTAGAAGTTGTCTTTTCATAGACAGGCAATTTGGTTATTTAGAATGAAAACTAAAATTTCGCTAAATTATTTTATTTGATTGGTAATTTGTTTAACATGTTCGAAAAAGTTTCCGAGAAAATCATTTTTCCTTCCGTTCTTCAATGTTGTTTCCCTATTTTTACCGAAAATCACAGACTGATTTGTATACCATCATCGACATAGAAACCACGGGACAGAGTTACAAAGACGGCAAGATTACTGAAATTGCGGCCTACCGGCACAACGGAATTGAAGTTGTCGATTCATTTACCAGTCTCATCAATCCGGAATGTCACATCCCCTACTTCATCACCGAGTTGACCGGAATCAGTAATGAAATGGTAGCCTCGGCTCCCCGGTTTTATGAAGTAGCCAAACGTCTTGTAGAGATTACTGCCGGAACCATTTTTGTGGCGCACAATGTTTCGTTCGACTACAAATTTATACAGGAGGAATTCAAACGACTGGGCTATGAATACAAACGCAAAACCATGTGTACGGTAAAATTAAGTCGTAAATATTTACCGGGGCATCCATCCTATTCGTTGGGAAGAATTTGCGATGATTTGAACATTGGAATTGATGGCAGGCACCGAGCTTCAGGAGATGCTTTGGCTACTGTGAAATTATTCGAGTTGATTTTGCACAAGCATATTAACGGTACGCCCAATGGTGATGCTCGTCAGCCAAAGTTATTTTGACAAAAAAGCCATGCTTTTGCATGGCTCTGAATTATTTTTCTTCGTCTTTTGTTTCTTCAACTTCCGCTTCTTCGTCAAAATTCAGCAGATCATTTTTCAAAAGAAGGTTGTACCATTGAATCACCTTTTTCATATCCGAGGTGTAAACACGATCCTGATCGTATTCCGGCAATACTTCGCCAAAATAAGCTTTCAACGCATTACCTTCCAGTTTTCCAACTTCGGCACCGTTTTGTTTTTCCGCGATTGATTTCAATACTTCTTTCAAGGCTACTTCTCCGGTTTGGGTAAAAATAGCGATGTCCTCTAATGAACTAATTTTAGAAGTAGAATAAGCGGGTTGGCGTTTGCCGGTCAACAGCGACTCGACAATGATACTGCTTTTCGCTTCCGCAACCAGTTTAAAAAGTCCTGGTTGACCTGAAATTGATAATATACCTTTCAACATAGTCTGTTTTCAATTTTTTACGGACGCGAAGATAATACTTTCCAAAGGTATAAAAAAGGCTTCCCGAATGAGAAGCCTTTGATTTTTCTGTATAGTGATTACTTATTAAAATTCAATTGATAACTAATGCCGGCACTAATCCAGCGCCCGGGTTGCGAAATATTGCCAATATCGATGTAACTCTTGTCAAATAAATTACTCACCGATAAGTACACTTGAGTTGTCTCATTTTTATAGTATACCTTTAAATCGGCCAACCAAAACGGCTCGTAATCCGACTCGCCAATATAAACGGTATCCTCATACTTCGCGTAGCTTCCGTTGCGGTCCTGGAAACGAACTTTCCATCCGGCATAAATATTCTGCCAAATAGAATGATCGAGGCTAAATACGATCTTGTGTTTCAGGTTATCTAGCACATAATTCGAGAGATAATTGCTTGAGCCTTTATCAAGCGAATTGTAGGCGTAGTTCACACCAAAATGCTTGATAAAAAATGAAGGGCCAGCAATTGCTCCAAAATTAAGGTCAGCATTCACCTCCAGCCCATCCGACTTAATCTCGGTCAGGTTTGCAGTTTGCCACAATTCCGCATCAGTCAGACGCACCCAATCAATCATATCCTTCCCGATGCGATGGTACCACGCAGCTTCTGCGTTTAATGCTGGTGTGCGGTACTTCAAACCTGCTTCATAAGTGGTCGACCGTTCCGGTTTCAAATCGGGATTACCCTGGTTTGTGGGTCCCGAGTAGTACAAGTCGGTAAAGGTGGGCATGCGCAATGACTTGTTAAACGAACCGAACGCTTTAAACTGGTCGCTAAACTTGTAGCTCAAATCGATACCAGGGTATACATTCCATTCATTATGAAGATCCGAAATCCAGTTCGCCATTGCCCCCAATGACGCTGTCAGATTGCCCACATAGAAAGTATGCTCAGCAAAATAAGAAATGATCGTTCTGGAGTGCCCTTTATAAAAGTATTGGCCGGATTCCCCCGGGACTTTTATTGAATCGTCCAGGTCCTCACCCAAAACATTACTTAAAATGTTCTCGGATCGGAACTCGGCACCGAACGCTGTCTTGCCTAAATCGGACTGAAACCAGCTGTTCAGACTTAAACCAAACACATCAGTCATATGGTAATTGTGACCGGAGTACCAACTTGCCGGGTTATCACGGAACAGCTCGAACCGATCCTGGTGGCGACGCCAATATGCAGCTGGTGTAAAATGCAGCGTCTTGCCGGTTTCCATTTTCACGGAAGCAAAAGTGGTTTTGGTCGCTTCATATTGATTGGGATATTTTGGCGTATAAAAACTATTTGCTCCAAATCCCTTGTCGGTGTAGCCCACCTGAAAGTCGAGGGTACCGGGTTCGGTTTTCAGCCTTCCCTGGTAAAATATATTATAGATATCGAAATCGGTATTGGAAATGTAGCCATTCGATGCCATATTGCTTGCCGCGATAAAGCTGGTCAGCTTTCCGGTCTTCACATTAGCCGACGCATTCAAATCGCGCAGACCGTGATCCCCGAAAGCAACATCCATCCGAAGGGCTTCGTCATCGTCGGGTTCGGTTACTATATTAATAGCACCCGAAAATGCATTCGGTCCGTAAACCCGGGCCGACGGTCCATTCAAAATTTCGATACGTTTGATGCTTTTTAAACTAACCGGAACATTCAGATTGTGATGACCGGTTTGTGGATCAGAGATGTTGATCCCATTGAGAAGAATAAGCGTTTGGTCGAACGACCCGCCCCTGACTGAAACATCGGCTTGCACCCCGTAGGTGCCGCGCTGCCTGATGTCTACTCCTAAGGCATACTCTAGAAGGTCCTGGATACTGGAGACGGGAGCCGCCTCAATTTGTTCACGCTCAATCACGGAGATGATCCGTGCAGCCTGCGAATATGTCACAGGCGCTCTCTGGGCACTAACCTCAATCTCATCGAGGTTGTAATCCGTACTCAGCTTCAGCGTGTCGGTTTGGGCTACGGCTTCTTGCGGCAAGCTAACATACAAGTAGGCAACTACCAGCGAGGCAATACGCACTTGTCTTTTTATAGCTTGAAACAATGAATAGCCATGTCCATTCCAACGTCTGAAACAAAGAACTTCAGCCCGATTGTGCTTGTTAAATAACTTTTTCATTGATTAACTTTTCTTTACAGAAAGCTGCAAAAGTAAATAAATCTGCTCGTTGTAAAAGACTTTCGGGCTTAGTTTGGTAGGATAATTCGCTTTTTTAGCCTATCTTTTTTAAACCAAAACTTGTTCAACAACAGGACTCTCAGATTAAACAAAGTTGCCTCCTCGGCGTAAGTACTTAGGTGATAGATAAAACCATGACTTCTATCAATTTTTTTTATCGCGAATAAATAAAATCGAATAATAAAAGACTGCAAAATCTTTTATTAGACAACGAATCCTATTTATATTTGTTCTAAACAATAACGTTAAATCACGCTGCCATGACACAACTTCAATTTAACAACGCACTGCTGGGGCTGCAGGACAAGCTGCTCTACTATGCACTTAGCTTAACATCCGATCAGGAAAAGGCACAAGATTTATTACAAGAAACTTTCCTGAAAGCGCTGACCTATCGTGATAAATTCACACAGAACACCAACTTTAAGGCATGGATTTACACGATTATGAAGAACACGTTTATTAATAACTATCGCAGAAACGTTAAAGCAAAAAATACGTTCGACGGTTCAAACAACGATTTCCACCTGAAGTTTTCGAAGGACAAAATCTACCCGTCACCAGATTCATTCTTTAGCTCTAAAGAAATTCTGAAAAATATTAATGCTTTGGAGGACGAATATAAAGTTCCCTTCACCATGTTTTTGGATGGCTACAAATACAAGGAAATTGCAGAGTATCTGAATCTTCCGCTTGGAACTGTTAAAAGCCGGATCTTCTTTACTCGCAAAAAGCTTGAAAAAGCTCTAAAAGATTACGCAAATTAGTTTTAGACATAGTAACATTTTCAATTCTCAAAATGGCTCGATATTCGAGCCATTTTTTGTTTCCACCCGGTTGGTTAGCTATCTTTAAACTAAAAATTGAAGCGATGAAAAATATTGCAGTACACCTGGCCAACGGGTTTGAAGAAACTGAAGCAATTACAATTATTGACCTCTTACGACGCGCCGGATTACATGTCCAAACGGTGTCGATAACCGGAGAAGAGTTAGTGACCGGATCGCACGAAATAGCTGTTAAAGCAGATGTGCTTTTCGAAGAAGTTGATTACAACACCATCGACATGATTATCCTCCCTGGCGGCTTGCCCGGTGCCAAGAACCTGGATGTACACAATGGACTAACCCGGCAAATCCAGGCGTTTCACGAGCAAAATAAGCCGCTGGGCGCCATTTGTGCAGCTCCGCTGGTCTTTGGTCATTTGAATATATTGAAGGGCAAAAAAGCGACTTGTTATCCCGGCTTTGAAAAAGAATTAGCAGGTGCAAATGTTGATGCCGACGCAGTAGTTGTAGATCAAAACATAATTACCAGCCGAGGAGTTGGAACAGCCATCCAGTTTGCTTTAAAAATAGTAGAATCACTGATCAATAAAGAAAAGGCGGATCAAATCTCAAAAAGCATCCTTTTTAGTTCCCCTCTGTAAGCCGCTAAAACAGGCAACTTACTGGAGCACAACAATTTCTTTTCAAAATAATAACAAACATAATAGTGATATTTTGCGCGTATTGTCGTAAATTTCAGATAAGGACTTAATTTAATATCTGAAGTTTATGAAAACACGTTTAAAATTGCTATTCGTTATTGTGTGCTTTTCCGCATGCTTTTTTACAGGTTGTACCGATGAAGACGACACTGAAGGTGCTCCAATTGAAATTCCGGAAAAAGATCCTCCTAAGAAAGATTCAGTCGACGGTGCGACTATCCAAATACCACAAAGTGATAGTTCGTCAACAACTGAAACTGACGATGAAGGTGCACCTATCGAAATCCCGGAATAACACAGAAAGATCTTATAGCAATTCTATTTTAGGATTCGAAGCCAGCGAAAGCTGGCTTTTTCTTTTAGTTATCGGCAGTGGCCAACGGAACCGTAAAATGGAAGGTACTTCCATTTCCGGGTTGGCTTTCAGCCCAAATCTTGCCTTTATTTAGCTTGATAAACTCCTTACAAAGAATCAATCCCAAACCGGATCCATCCTCATTGTTTGTGCCTTTTTTCTTGATTTTGGAATCAATCGAAAATAGTTGTTCCAGCTCGTCCTCCGACATACCAATGCCGGTGTCCTTTACTGATACACACAAGTCTCTCTCATACCGCCTGAAACTGATGAAAACTTCTCCTCCATTGGGTGTAAACTTGACTGCATTGCTTACGATATTGCGCAGAACAGTTTCAATCATCATTGGGGTTGCATAGACGTGCACATTCCCGGGTACATCATATTTCAAGCTAATATTTTTTTGCTCAGCAATGGGCTGCAATAAATTGCAGATCTTCTCCTGTAAGGACGACAACTCGAAAATGATCGGTTCATACTGGAGCCTTCCTGTTTGGGACTTACTCCAGTCGAGCAAGTTTTGAAGTAGACGGAAAATGTTGTTTGTCGAGTTATAAATATCCTGAGCGTATTTTCGTCTGTCTTTGTCTTCGAAACGGTCGTATTCGTGACTCAACAGGAAAGAATACCCCAACACACTATGTAATGGGTTTTTTAAGTCGTGAGCAATAATCGAGAAGAACTTATTTTTAGATGCGTTCATCTGTTCTAATTCGTTCTTCTGCGATTCAATCTTAATATTCTTTTCGGTGAGCACTTTATTGACACGTTTCCTGTTGTAGTTTCCAAACGAAACGTAAGTAACAATAACCAACAGTATAAGTATAGCAAAAACCCCAAGGTTTCGGAATGCTTTGTCTTTTTCCAACTGGATCATTGTCATTTCCTTCTCGGCATTTAACCTCGAAATAATCGCCTCGTTCTTCGTAAACTCATATTTCTTTTCAATAGCGGCCGCCTGGAAAAGGCGTTCCTCCTGCCGCATACTGTCCAAATATGTCTTGAAATTTTTATACGCACTGTAGGCTCGATCAATCTCTCCCATTTTTTCGTAAACGGTCGCGAGATCCTCATAGTAAAGCTGGATAATATAATAACCGTATTTATTCTCTATAGCGGTCTTCAAGCCCTCCCTCAATATTTCCAATGCTTTTTTGTAATTACCAAGTTCACCATAGACGCAGCCTAAACCTTCCTTCACAAAAACCTGGTTCAGCAGGCTACCCTCTTTTTCATAGATCTTATAGGCCGTCTGGTAGTACGAAAGTGCCACCTGAAGACTGTCTCCCTCATCAACATACACATTCCCCATATTATTGATCGCGGCCGCCATTCGTTCCTCGTTATCAATCTGCTTGAAATACCCCAAGGCTTTTCTGAAATATACCTTCGCTGAATCGAGTCGATTTGCATTATAATGCGCAGTCCCCAGACCGTTGCAGCTGCTCCCCATGCGATTTATGTCATTCGTAATCTTTGAGGTTTTGTAAGCCTTTCTGTAGTATTCTATCGACGAACTATAATCGCCCAAACGATTATAAACCATCCCCATATTAATATAGATCCGACTGAGATCTTCTAAACTGGAAGCCCGCTCAAAATCTTTCATGGCTTCAATCTGGCTGGCAATGGCATTCTCAAATTCACCCAAGAAATAATAGGACAAGCCGATTGAATTGTAAATCTCGCCAACCGAACTTAAACTGTCATTCTGAATATACTGCTCAATTGCTTTGCGGTACTGTGGTATTGCTCTTGCATATTCACCGGCGTCGAACAATAAATCTCCGTATGCATACTGAGCTTTTGCCAATGAGCCAAGATCATCCAACTCTTTGTAAATAGAAATACTCTCCCGAAAATAGGCAAATGATTGTGCGGTGTCCGAATCTGTGGTTAGGCTGGAAAGATGCTGTAATGTTAAAGCCCGTTCTTCCCCCGTCTGGCTTGTAAGCAAGTTTGTAAGACTATCTACTCCGGAAGACGCAAATAGATTGAAACTAAGAAAAACTAATAGCAGTAATGGCAGTTTAGTCATCATAGTGTTTGGGCCTCTCACAAAGATGTCAATTTTATCGAATTATCTAAAAAAAACGGAATAAAATATACCTCAGTAAGAAAACTTAGAAAACATATGCTATAAAAAAGAGCTCTCAATTGAGAGCTCTTTTTATTATTATGATTTTGTTTTTTCAATAATCCAATTTCGTGCGTTGACGAAGGCTTCGATCCAAGGTGCAACTTCCTCTTTCTTGCGGTTAGCCGGATAGTAAGGCCACAACCACGGACGGAAAGCACGTTCCAGGTGAGGCATCATCGCCAGGTGACGGCCATCTTTCGAGCAGATTGCCGCTGCGTCATAATCTGAACCGTTCGGGTTACCCGGATAGAATTTATTGGCGTATTTGAAAGGAATGTTGTATTCGCTTTCAGCATACGGGAAGCTGAACTTTCCCTCACCGTGTGCAATCCAAACACCCAACTTCATACCGGCCATAGTTTTCAGCATCACCGAGTTGTTTTCGGCGATCTCAACACCTACGAAGTTCGACTCGAATTTGTGCGACTCGTTGTGCAACATCTTCGGCATTTGTTCGTGTTCCGGGTAAATCAAGCCGAGCTCAACAGCCAGCTGACAACCATTACACACACCCAAACTCAAGGTGTCTTCTCGCTTATAGAAGTTCTCCAAAGCCACGCGCGCCTTCTCGTTGTACTTGAATGCACCGGCCCATCCTTTTGCAGAACCTAACACATCGGAATTTGAGAAACCACCAACATAAACAATCAGGTTCACATCTTCCAACGTTTCGCGTCCGGCGATCAGGTCAGTCATGTGAACGTCTTTCACATCGAAACCAGCCAGGTACAACATGTAAGCCATTTCACGATCGCCGTTCACCCCTTTTTCGCGGATGATAGCTGCTTTTACACCACTGGCAGCACGACGTTTCAGGTCGATGCCGTAGTCTGCTGCTTTACCGGTAAAGTCTTTGAAATCGTAAACCAGCTCGTTTTTCTTGTAGTTTTTGAAACGTTCCAAAGCCAGTTTTTCACCGCTTTGCTTGCGATCCATCAGGTATGATGTTTTAAACCACAACTCGCGCAATGAGTCAATATCTAAATTGAAGCTAGCTGCACCGTTTACAACAGTGAACTCGCGAGCTTCTGCAGGAGTACCAATTTTAACAAAACGAACACCAGCTGTAGTCAATTTGCTTTCGAAAGCCGCTGCATCAGCCGCCTGAACAACAATTGCCGGGTTTTCGTTGAAGAACGCTTTCACGCTGTCCGTTTCTCCCAAACCTGAAAGATCCAGTTTCAAGCCGCTTTCGTTATCGCTGAAACACATTTCCAACAATGTGGTAATCAAACCACCCGAGGCAACATCGTGACCAGCAACAATCAACTCGTCTTCGATCAAATCCTGGATGGTGTTAAATGTCTTCACGAAATATTCCGCATCGGCAACAGTTGGTGCTTCTTGTCCGATCTTGTTCACGATCTGCCCGAAAGCACTACCGCCCAAAGCCAACGCTGTAGATGAGAAGTCGATATAATAAACCGGTTTGCTCGCATCGTTTTCCAATACCGGCTCAATTACTTTTTTCACATCGGTAACTTCTCCCGAAGCCGAAACGATCACCGTACCCGGAGAATAAACTACATCATCCTTGTACTTCTGAGTCATCGACATTGAGTCCTTACCAGTCGGGATATTCACACCCAAAGCACAAGCAAAATCGCTGGCAGCTTTAACGGCACTATAAATGCGAGCGTTCTCACCAGCATTTTTTGCAGGCCACATCCAGTTAGCACTCAACGATACACTGCGGATTTTATCCGGCATCGGTGCCCAAATGATGTTCGTTAGTGATTCGGCAATTGACAGGATTGAACCTTTCGCCGGATCGATCATCGCTGCTACCGGAGCATGGCCGATAGAAGTCGCCAAACCGGCTTTACCTTGATAATCCAGAGTGATCACACCGAGGTTATTCAACGGCAAGTGCAATTTACCGGCACCTTGCTGTTTGGCAATACGGCCGGTTACCGAACGGTCAACTTTGTTGGTCAACCAGTCTTTACAAGCTACACCTTCCAGCTGCAGAACATCTTCCAGGTAGCTTTCTATTTTTGCAGGCTCGTAAGCCAGTTCTTCAAATTTTTCAGTCGAAGTAGTATCAGTCAAAACCGTCTTTGGCGGATTACCAAACATGTAGGCCAATTGCCAGTCGATCGGTGTTTCGCCGGTTTTCGAGTTTTTGAAAGTAAACTGCATGTCGCCAGTCGCTTCGCCGATTACATACATTGGTGCACGTTCGCGATCTGAAATGGTCTTCAACAGATCCACGTCTTTTTCGTGCATTACCAAGCCCATGCGCTCTTGCGACTCGTTACCGATCAGCTCTTTTTGAGACAATGTCGGGTCACCGCAAGGCAATTTATCGGTATCGATCAAACCACCGGTTTCTTCAACCAGCTCCGACAAACAGTTCAGGTGACCACCGGCACCATGGTCGTGAATTGAAATGATCGGGTTGTTGTCCGATTCGGACAAAGCACGAATGGCGTTGTAAGCACGTTTCTGCATTTCCGGGTTGGCACGTTGTACAGCGTTCAATTCGATTGCGTTTTCGAATTCACCGGTTGCTACCGACGATACAGCACCACCACCCATACCGATGCGGTAGTTATCACCACCCAACAGAACAACTTTATCACCTTTTGTCGGCGAGTCTTTCAGACTGTCCTTTTTGCGGCCAAAACCGATACCACCTGCCAACATGATCACTTTGTCGAAACCGTATTTTTTGTAGTTCTCGAAGTGTTCGAAAGTCAACACCGATCCACAGATCAGCGGTTGACCAAATTTGTTACCAAAATCGCTGGCACCGTTCGAGGCTTTAATCAGGATCTCGTCCGGTGTTTGATACAACCAAGGGCGTTCTTCTGTTGCTTGTTCCCAATTGCGGGCATCTTCGGTACGTGGGTACGAAGTCATATAAACAGCAGTACCAGCGATTGGCAAAGCACCTTTTCCACCGGCAATACGGTCGCGAATTTCACCACCGGTACCGGTTGCAGCACCGTTGAACGGTTCAACCGTTGTTGGAAAATTGTGCGTTTCCGCTTTCAGCGAAAGCACAGTCTCAATATCTTTTACTTCGAAGAAATCGGGTTTGTCCTGCGTCTTCGGAGCGAATTGCTCAACCACCGGTCCCTGCACAAATGAGCAGTTGTCCTTGTAAGCCGATACAATTTTATTAGGATTGGTCTCCGAGGTTTTCTTAATCATTTTGAAAAGCGAGCTTTCCATTTCAACCCCGTCGATCACGAAAATACCATTGAAAATTTTGTGACGGCAGTGCTCTGAGTTTACTTGTGAGAAACCGAACACTTCGCTGTCAGTCAACTTGCGGCCCAGCTTTTCTGAAACTTCATTCAAGTAAGCGATTTCATCTTCACTCAAAGCCAAACCTTCTTTCTCGTTGTAAGCGGCAATGTCTTCGATTCCGATAATCGGATCCGGCTTTTTATCGATTGTAAAAATATCCTGTTTCAAACCGTTGTACATCCGCTGAAGCATCGGGTCAAATCCTGCTTTTTCATCCGGAACGGCCATAAACTCTTCAATACGGATAATGCCCGAAAGGCCCATGTTTTGGGTAATTTCCACAGCATTGGTACTCCAGGGTGTAATCATTTCCCGACGTGGCCCAACAAAAAAGCCTTCGATTGATTCACCTTCAACAAAAGTTGCTTCGCCAAAAAGCCAAACCAGTTTTTCGATGTCTGCCTCAGCAAAAGAACTTGTTGATTGCACTGCGAGAACCGTGCCTTGAGGAGTTTTAAAGAATGAAATCATGTTGAATCTCTTTTTAAGATAAAGTTGACATGTTTTGGGCTTCTGCCCTATTTTTAATTTGTCCGCCATCGATTCTAAAATACCGAAACAGAGCCCGGTAGATCATCTTCTCAGGAAGGCCGTCTGAAAGACGCTGCAAAGATAAAAATTCCTTAGGAAGATTCAGCCTGAAGCCTTTAAAAGAAGCCTTTTGTGAATAATTCCGGTTGGATGTTAATAATCCGTTGAGCATGAATTTAGCTCGACTCTTTAGGGATGACATCTTTTCGAAAAGATGTCATCCCTCTCCGGCTCGAATCAACACATTTAGCTTCTTCCCCGCTTTTCTTTATTTTTGTGGCAAAATCAGAGTAAAATGACTTACAACTTCGAAAAGTACCAGCGCTTTATCGCCAACGTCGACAAGTTAACCGAATCACTTTCATCACTGCACAGCAAGCACATGCAATGCCGAAAAGGCTGCGACCTCTGCTGCATGAACTACCGGATTTTCCCGGTTGAATATTTTGCGGTGCAACAGGCATTGAGCGAGAAACCGGTTAAAACAATGGAATCGAAAGATGGTAGCTGTGTTTTTCTGAAGGATCACGCTTGCCAGATATACGAACACCGCCCGTTTATCTGCCGCACGCATGGACTTCCGTTACTTTATATGAACGAAGACCAATGGGAATTGTCGGCTTGCGAACTCAACTTCACCGAGTTTGACGATGAAGACTTCTCTGCAGAAAACACCTTCCCGCAAGATCGCTTCAACAGCGAGTTATTCCAGCTTAATAAGCAATTTATCGCCGATAACAAGCTCAACTTTTCGGAATTCGACTTACTGGAAATGAAAGATTTGCACAAGGGCTAAAACACAGATGGAATACTAAAAAATGTATAAATTATTGCTACTGCTTTGAAATCCATCGTAAGCTTGATAACTTTCCGGTTCAAAGCTATAAGCACGATGAAAAAACTTTTAATATTCCTCTTAATTATTACCGGCACAGGTTTGCATTTAAATGCACAAAATCCAGCAAAAATGAACGAAAACAATAACAAGCTGGCCGTTATTTGGACGAGCGGCGATCCTGAAGTTGCCCAAAAGGTGTGTTTCATGTACACGCTGAATGCCAAAAAGCAAGGTTGGTTCGACGAGGTTGTCCTGATCGTGTGGGGGCCATCAGCGAAGCTACTCGCCGAAAATGAAGATCTTCAGGCCGACGTGAAAAAAATGATGGAGGCCGGTGTAGTCGTCGAAGCCTGCATCAGTTGCGCCAAAATGTACAATGTTGCCGAAGATTTAAGTGATTTGGATATTGATGTACGCCCGATGGGAGTCCCGCTAACCAACTATTTAAAAGAAGGTTGGCACACGCTCAATTTCTGATTTAGAAAGGGTTTAAACAAAGGTTAAATCCCGAAAGCTTCCGGTCAATTTATAGGTGGTTTAGCCACCTTTTGTTATTTTTGGGGCGATATTTTTGAAATCAATAATTTTCTATCCACAAATCAAATAAAACATGAGAAAGAAAGTAGTTGCCGGTAACTGGAAATGCAACACAACCGTTCAGGAAGGTGTTGAATTAGCAAAAGCTGTAAACGAACTGGTTGCCAAAGCAGACGCGAAAGACGTTGTCGTTGTTCTTGGAGCTCCTTTTACACATATTACCAAAGTTGTTGAATCAGTAGACGCTTCACTGGTTGGTGTTGCTGCTCAAAACTGTGCTGCTGAAGCTTCTGGTGCATACACTGGCGAAGTTTCTGCTGCGATGGTTAAATCAACAGGTGCTGGTTACGTAATCTTAGGTCACTCTGAAAGACGCGAATACTACGGTGAAACAAGCGAAATTTTGAACAAAAAAGTGGCTTTGACATTGGCTAACGGATTGACTCCAATCTACTGCTGCGGTGAAGCTTTGGAAATTCGCGAAGCTGGAACTCAAAAAGCATATGTTATCAACCAATTGGAAGAAACAATCTTCAATCTGAGCGCTGAAGACTTCAAAAAAGTGATCATCGCTTACGAACCAATCTGGGCAATCGGAACAGGTAAAACTGCTTCAACAGCGCAAGCTCAGGAAATGCACAAAGACATCCGTGAAGCTATTGCTGCAAAATACGGTGTTGAAGTTGCTGAAGAAATTTCAATTCTTTACGGTGGTAGCTGTAAAGCTAGCAACGCTCCTGAATTGTTCGCCAGCGCAGACGTTGACGGTGGTTTGATTGGTGGTGCTTCACTGAAAGCTGAAGACTTCATCGGTATCATTACTGCTTACTAATCGAAGTTTTTCGATACATCATAGCTATTCCCGGTTGGATCTTCCAATCGGGATTTTTTGTGGCTTTGAATTGAGACTTGCATTGAAATAGACCACTTAAGCGGAAAAAATTCTCACTACTGTTTCCGTGACTGGTACTCTAAGTGTCCCAACGTCCTTCCAGACGGGAGTTACTTTTTGGCTAAAGCCAAAAAGTAACCAAAAAAATCAAGGCTGATTTTTATCTTCTAGCTCCATCAATCGAAAAGCTAAGTCCAGCCTCAGTGAGATTTGCTCTTACTCGTCTATTTGAGCATCAGCAACTTATAAGTCTAAAGTCAATTAAAACAGCCAATACATTAAGCCAAACTAAGACGAAAACACTCATAATTGCGCATTAGTTGCTAAGAGTGGGTGCGTTGGCCGTTAAAAAGCCCGGCCGAGGATTCGTTTTGACAAGATTTTTGCTTCCCTGTCTACCGGCAGGCAGGCTTTTCATCGAATGGAAAAGGAAGAGCCAGTCCGGCTTGAGGACAGATAAAATTTATCATAAAAGTAAAATTATGCTCCCTATCATTCATTTTTGATTAGCAGAATGTAAAAACGGAGCTTGATTCATCAAACACCCTAATCAGTGGTTAGCGAGCTAATTTGAAAATCCAAGAGTAACGAAAACAAAAAAGTCATCCCGAATTCATTTCGGGATCTCTCGACATTTCTATTGAAAGATCCTGAAACGAGTTCAGGATGACTGAGCTATTTCTATAACCGATAAATCGGTTTAATATTGAAATCCTTTTTTCAATGTGATCGTTCCTTCTAACTGCGCCTCTTTCGACGACGAGCCAATCATCACTTTAAAGTCACCTGGTTCAATCACCCACTTGTAATCAACACCAATCAAGCTAAACATATCCTTCTTCAGTGTGAAAGACACCTGCTTGGTTTCGCCTTTCTTAAGGTAAACATACGAAAAAGCCTGCAACTGCTTAATCGGGCGAACAGTCGACGCGTACTCGTCACGCAAATACAATTGCGGCACCTCTGCCCCATCGTACTTGCCCGTATTGGTTAAGTCGAAGGAAACTGTGTAGGTGAAATCATCCACTGGTTCAATCTTCAGATTCGCATATTTAAAGCTTGAATAACTTTTACCTTCACCAAAAGTGTACAACGGAGCCGAAGTTCCCTCCACGTAGTTGTGAGCAACCGGGTTCTTCTTGTCGTAATAAACCGGCAACTGGCCCACTCCGCGAGGTACCGAGATCGGCAAACGACCAGTTGGATTGTAATCGCCGAACAACACATCGGCAATACCGTTTCCACCTTGCTCACCCGGATACCAGGCAGTCAACAAAGCATCTGCATTTTCCGATGCCCAGTTCATGTTCAACGGGCGACCTTCAATATAAATGACTACCACCGGCTTTCCGGTTGCTTTAATGGCTTTCAACAGTTTCATCTGATCGCCCATCAAATCTAAGGTCATGCGGTCGTTCCCCTCACCGCTTTCCATATCGCTTACCAATTTGCTGTTGGCCACGGCAGCACCGGTTGCCAGGTAATCGGTATTGAAGTCGCGGGCACTGGAACCACCAACAACCACAACAGCAACATCTGCACTTTTGGCCGCTTTCACAGCAGATTCGATATCCGTTTGCGTTGTATCGCGGATCGCGCATCCTTTGGCGTAAATCACATTTTTAGCACCCACTTTCGCTTGAATACCTTCCAAAACAGTTACCACATTTTCATCCGGTTGCGGCGAAGTGTAGTCTCCCAGTTGGTTGTACATCACATCGGCATTGGGGCCAATCACTGCCAGCTTAACGCCTTTTTTATTTAATGGCAAAACACCTTTATTCTCTAACAAAACTGTTGATTGCTGAGCAAGCTCGCGCGCCAGTGCAATGTTGCCTTCGCTGTGTACCTCTTTCTTCGCTTTCTTCGGATCAACATAAGGGTTGTCAAACAATCCCATCGCGAATTTCCATCTCAGCACATTGTAAGCCGCCGAATCAATTACACTTTCCTGAAGCTTTCCATCCTTCACGGCCTGACGCAATTCAGCATAAGCAATCCCGCCTAAATCCACATTCGTTCCCGCTTCAATCGATTTGATCGCTGCATCCTGAACCGTCTTGGTCACAAAGTGCGAGCCCATAATTCCCTGGATACTGTACAAGTCGGAAACCGAAAATCCCTGGAAGTTCCACTCATCGCGCAAAATATCGGTCAGGTATTCTTTATTCATTGTTGATGGAACACCATCGATTGAGTTATATGAAGTCATCACCGACAGAGCACCGGCATCAATCGCATCGCGAAATGGCGGAAAATAATTCTCCAGCAAATCGCGATGGCTCACCACCGAAGCATTTCCGTTCACACCCGACTCGGGGCCCCCGTAAGCAATAAAGTGTTTCAAGGTTGAAATGGCACTTCCCGGTTGGGTAACGTCACCTCCGCCCAAACCAGCAACCATCGCTTCTCCCATCCGCGCAACCAGGATCGGATCTTCGCCATAAGTTTCCTCAACACGCGACCAACGCGGTTCGCGGGCCAAATCCAAAATTGGTCCGTACGCAATATGGGCGCCCTGCAAACGCAGTTCCTCTCCGATCACTTTTCCCATCTTTTCGATCAACTCGGTATTGAAAGTTGCGGCCTGTCCCAGTCCTGTAGGGAATACGGTTGTTCCGATAGCCATGTGCCCGTGGGCTGCTTCTTCTGCAAAAAACATCGGGATTCCCAAACGGGAATGTTCGATACTGTAACGCTGCAATGCATTGGCAGCCTTGGCTGCTAATTCCGGATTCAATCCGTTTGCAAGTGTCTTTTTAGTCCATGGATCGGCACGAAAAGTTGCCCACAACATGCCGGCTAACTGCTCTTTTTCCAAGGTTTGAAACTGGTTGGAAGCAAGCACATCATTTCCTTTAATCTCATACATCTCCCAGCCCATGAAACAAAGGACTTGTCCAACTTTTTCATCCAACGTCATTCGTTGCAACAAATCTTTTGTTCTTGCTTCCGGCGAGTAAGCAGGATCTTTATAAATCGGCTGTTTCGTTTGAGCAACAGCAATTTGACAGATCAGCAACAAGCCGATACAGATACGATAATACATAAAAATTGATTTTAAATTTTAACCTCAAAGAACACCTAACCATTTTAACAGACTCAAAACTATCAAAAAATACGGACGAACCCAGAGCAAAGTGTGTGCGCCACTCATTTTTTTAGATCTCTTAATATCAGGGCGAATTACAACCAGAAGTCAGACTGTCCTTTTTTCATTTTTAATCCTTTTTACGACTATTAAAATGACAGGTTTAACTGTCGATTCGTTCGTATTCCGACTTTGGTTTTGCGTTTGAAGAAAGCAGCCCGAGGCTACTGATCTGTTCGAACAAAGTGCTTTCATTTTGTCGACAATTTTGAAGAAGTCGTGGAGATCGCTTTTGACCGAAAGCCGTAATTTTCGATAAAAATATTTTGTCTCTGAAGAACAACGATAGCCCGAATCGATTAAATTCGGGCTATCGTTTTGCCTCTTTAGCTCAGCTGGTAGAGCAGCTCATTCGTAATGAGCAGGTCGCGGGTTCGAGTCCCGTGAGAGGCTCTGGTTTAACAAACTTCACTCTCCACTTCAATAGCAGCCTGTAGCTGCTTCACCCAGCCATCAATTTTTTCGACCGATGGTGTATGATGTCTTTTTCGTCGAGCATCCTCATATTTAATAATCTGTTCTGGACTCTGTCCGCTCCGCAAATAAACTTCCACATCCGAACAAACAATGCAGTACCCGGTAAACGGGCAGACCGTCTCCTCATGGTAAGTGCAAAAGTCAATGTGATGTTCACCCTCAGAAAACGCCAGGTGTTTCTCGCTCCAGAAACGAATGATAAAATCGTAGCGCAGATGCGGCGGAAAGTTGACGGGAAAATCGAGCACAAAATGATGCTTTTGCAAGATTTTTTCCAGTTCGTTGGCTAGAATTTCAACTTGACTCTTACTGAGCACACCGTTTGGTGGCAGCAATTCGCTGTCAATACCAGTTATGGTCGAAACCGTTTCCTTTTCTCCGTAAAGGTATTGCCAGCCGGTGTACGTTTTGTTTTCATGCTCTCTCTCCGCGACAACAGGTTCGTCGACTTTTACTTGCTGGCGAATAGTTTTCAAAAGTTGTTCAAAAGATTGTTTCATAGCTTGCTTGACTTGAGTTAATTACGAATTGGCTGTTCCTGTTCTTCCTCGTGTGCCTTGACTTTTTCTTCAAGCACTTCTCTAACTTGTTCCAGATCATAAACCAATTTCAAAAATTCATCTGAATTCATCATAGCTGTCTGTTTTCGGGTTATTTACTAATTTTCATTTCCCCTATTCCCGAGCATTGCGTTGCAGCGTTAATTGTTTACAAGATCATAAAAGCGGAAGGTTGTTTCGACAAACCACATTTCGTTTCCTCAATCCGATGTCTTGTTTCCACTCTAATTTGTTTTCATCCGATGTACAAAAAGCACACCAGTAAAAGGAAACAAAAAACATCCGTCAATACGAGAGGATTCTATTACTCAACTCTTCAACCTGTTACGAACGAATTTCAATAATTAAATTTACAACTTTCTTTTGTTCAATTCCAAATCATATCGATAAAACTGCATACTTTTATCGTCAATTTATGGGGTAAAAAAGCCTCAACTCCACGACATTGAAAGCACGCTACTTCATTCCCAAACAGGAAGAATCATGATATTCCCTGAATTTTCCGGCAAAAAGAGACAAAACAAAAGAGTTATACACGAGGCATAACTCTTTCGATTGGGGGTTGCGAGCAAAGGGTTTTTCGGGAACTCGCAACCGTTCTATTACTAGAATTTGGGATTTGGGTTCTATGCTATTTCAAACTGGGCATATCCTGTCGGGTTATTACAGTACTGCTTCCCATCGCACTAATCCACCAGGCGGCATTGGCATGCTGGTGGTCGGTACCGCTAAAGGCGGTGCTTGACGGGTCGTTGGTTCGGTTGTAGTCGTACCAGGGCATAAAATATGACCATTGCGCTCCGGCTGACCATTGCGAAGGAATAGTTGATACGCTACCGCATTCGCTCAAGGTAATCATCTTATTGCTGTAAGTTTCCTGAATGGAAGCAAACTCGGCCGCTATTACACTTGCGCTCGACTGGTTGTAAATGTCACGCCCAACGATATCTACATAAGTATCGCCCGGATAAAAGGCATCATCCTTGGTCTGCGTTGTCCACACCCAAATCAGGTTGTTCAGCCCTTCAGCTTCAAAATAGTTGAACATGTAAATCCAAAGGCTTTTGTAGGCTTCGGCACCATCGGCCCCCCACCAAAACCAGGCAGTTCCGCCCGCGTATTCGTAGATGTTGCCCGCAGCTTCGTGCAATGGACGCCAGATAACCGGGATATTTTTTGCCTGCAACAATTTCAGATAGCCGGCCATTTTTGCCAAATCGGCTTCAATAACAGCATTTTCCCACGTGCCCGAAACCACCGCATCGGCAGCGCTAAAGCTGTTGTTTTCGGTATAAAATGAAATGGTTTCCGAACCTTCCGAAACGGGAACATTCCAGTGCCAGCCAGCCGCAACCAGCCCTTTGTTATTCCACCAATCTTCCACCACTGCTGTCTGCGAATAGTCAATCCAGTTGGCCGGCGAACTTTGCAGATGCACGTAGTCGAAAGTAGTCATTGCCGGATATTTGCTTGTATGTTGATACACCCAGTCTGCTTCGTTGGTATTCCAACTCACATTGGCCATGGCGGCCGACACGATCTTGCTTCCGTAATTCTGTAAAAGAAAGTTGAACACGTTAACGGCCTGTGCGGATGGATTCGCCACAGCCAGCGTTTGTTTCAGATTGACAGAAACGGACGCTTCGGTTGAAAAAGAAAACTGAATGGCCTCCGCCAATAACACACCATCCATATTGATTAGCGCTCCCTTGGGAATATTCACAACGTACTCCTCTCCTTTCAACAATACCGCGTTAATCAGGATCTTGGTATACGATTCCTCCACATCCACAGCGTTACCATTCAAAGTTATACCGTGATTATCTGTCAGGTAAACCACCTCATTAAAATTCACAACAATCTGCGTCGCCGGGCTGACATTCTCCTCCTTGTCTGCGGGAATGCTGCTTTTAAAGACAGGTGGATCTTTTATCGTTTCCTCACTGCCATCCGAACAGGCGAATAGCAAAATCAACGACAAAGCCATTAGTATTTTTATCTTCATTTTTGTGCTTTGTAAAAAAAGAAAGGCCGCTTATTTGACTAAACAGCCTTTCCAAAAATTAATGAAATCTACTTATTTGAGGTCGAGTCTAAAGTTATCGAATGAAATACCGGCCGGAATTGGTCCCCCGTAAAGGCCATTGGTTCCGCTGGACAAATTCAGTGTTCCCGACAAACCTAAACTAGTTGCAGGCACCGATATCGTGATCCACTGTCCGTTTGTTGATGCCGGGAATAAGCCGGCACCGTACCACTTCCAGCTATCGCCAAGAACAAATTGGATGGTTGATGCATTTTCGGCTCCCGTTACACCCTCTTCTATTCGGATGTCCAGTTTGAATACATAGTCTTCAATGTCAGCCACAATTGGTCCCAAAGCACCATTGGCCTGGTGGTTACAGTTAATGATCCAAGCGTCGCCGCTAGCGGCAGTGCTAATCCGCATGAAAGTGTTACCATTTTCCTGAAGAATTTCGGAGATACCGGACCAGCTGTTATCCCACCATCCATTGTGATCGCCATGTTGTTCAAAATCGTTGATCATGATTGTTGTGGACAGAATTGGATCCGTTCCCGGTATTTTAAACTCGGGAGAAGTTATTTCGGTCATATCAAAAGCAACCAATGTCAATGTAACTGTTCCACTTGTTGCATTTTCAGGAACATAAACTTCGATCATTGTTTCCGATCTTGTTCCGTACTGCGTTGCCTTAATGCCGTCCTGGAAGATGACGGATTCAACAAAGTTCAGCTTCGTACCTTCAATAACCATTAGATCGCCCGGATAAACCTCACTCGTGATCGAGGTGATAACGGGCGTATTCGGTGTGGTAATATCCAGGTATTCTGCGGATTCAACCTGATCACCGTTGATTGTAACCAATTTGATGGTACCGCTCTCGGCTGCTTCGGGAACCGTCACCGTTATCGAAGTTTCAGAATCGGCCGTGACCTCAACACTTAAATTGCTATTGAATATCACGGTTGTTACCAAATCCAGATCCGTACCTGCAATGCTGATATCGTTTCCGGCAATCAAAGCCATTGGATTGATGGCCGTAATTGTTGGTTTTATCAAACTAAGCTCGGCACTAACAGCACTCTTGTAGGAAAGTGTTGAAACGGTTACCGGCCCGGTTACTGCCTCATTGGGCACAGTTACCTGAATCTCGGTTGCCGACTGGCTTGCAATCACACCATCAACATCACCGGTAAACGTCACGGCTGACACCAAATCCAGATCAGTACCGGATATGGTTAAAACAGCAGCAGTTTTTACCGGATTTGGAGAAATCGCGGTAATCGTTGGTGCCGTCATCGTCAACTCATCAACTGATTCAATTTTGATATTTGAAGCGGTGATCACCGCGATCGTTCCATCCTGCGCATCCACCGGTACGGGGACCTCAATTGCAGTTGCACTTTGCGATGCAAAAAGGTCACTGCCAACACTCTTGTTTCCACTAAATACGACCGCTTTAACCAAATCCAGATCCGTACCACTCAGGGTTAATGTTTCTCCGGCTTTGATCTCGGCTGGCGTAAACGATCCGATTTCGGGCAGCGTTACAAACAAGGTATCTTCCGTTACAATGATAATCGGATCGGCTGCACCGTTGGAAATAGCGATTGGCCCCGTTTGTGCTTCAGCCGGCACCATCAGCTTAAGCTCTTTTCGCGACTGACTGGTAAACAGGGTACTGTCCACGCTAATCTTGTCAGAGAAAATAACCTCAGCAATTAAATTCAAATATTCACCGGTGATCGTCAATTCACTTCCGGGTTTGATCGATTCCGGCGCAAATGCATCAATGGCTATTGGTTCCGAATAGCCCATCTGTGTCTTCGTAACGATATCTCCTTGCGGAGTTTTCAATGTCACGTACCCCACTTCAGCCGTCTGCGGCACTGTCAAAGTCAACAGCGTTGAAGTCACCGAAGTAAATTCGGCTGCCGAAATTACAATACTATCCGGGAGAATAATTGACGTTACCTGGTCCAGGTTTTCGCCAATAAACTTGAGTTCAGCTCCTCGGGCAATCGGCATCGGACCATAGCTAAACAGTTCGATTTTGCTACCGCCGTTGTCATCATCGTCGTCATCATTACATGATACCAGGACCATGTTTGCACCTGCCACAAATAAAATCAGAATGAGCAGGAAATGCTTTATTTTATTATTTAGTAAGTCTTTCATTTCTGTCAGTTTCTAATTTTTAATATCGATTCGGTACAATTCTGAAATTGTCAAAACACATATCGCAGTTCAAAGCAGTTCCGCCAAAAATGGTCATTCGTGTATAGTAGCCATCAATGTTAACTGCCATTTCGGAGCCTGCTGCAACATAGGCATCAACCATTTCTTTAAACGAGATCGTAATGGTCTCCCAATTTCCTTCGCTGTCGTACGGAGGACTCCAGGTATATGAACCAGGATCGTAACCGTTTAATCCTAAAACGAATCTCACGCCACTGCCGTTGAACGGATTGATTGTATTGACCTCAAATTTCAGGCTGTACAAATCAGGATGCAGAATCGCATCGTCAGGAATATTTTTGCTGAGCTCACCCATGTCGGATGGTGAGCCCGCAACAACATCAGTCCATCCCCAGGCTCCGATTTGCTGTTTGACACGGATGTAATTTCCGTTGATCAGTTCCGGATCTCCGTCGCCCGGATTGGAAACCACATAATTTGAACCTGCCCAGCCAACGAAAGGATCGCTGTTGATAATGATATTTCGGTCGTCGCGGAATTTAAAGGAAGACAAACCGGTTCCAAAACTCGATTTTACAGCAATCTGTCCCGGAGACGTTCCCGCCGGTACAATCACTTTAATGGTTTCATCTTCTACCGAAACAACTTCTCCTTCCAGTTCTCCCGGGAAAACTACGATAAGTGGCTCGTAGAAATAATTACCATGAATGACCGCCAGCCCGCCATCGTTGACATACTCACAATCCATCGACGTAACGCTTGGTTTGTTGATGGACACCGTGAAGTCGTGCATCAGGCTGGTACCATCATTAAAATAGACAACCATTTGGTTGGTCACCTCTGTTGGCACTTCCGACGGAACGCGAACCAAAATTGAAGTGTTGGTAATGTACGGCATGCTGAGTGAGGCCGCCAATTGGTTGAATTCGATGGCAACAGCTCCGCCCAGGTTCTCAC
Organism: Mangrovibacterium diazotrophicum; assembly: GCF_003610535.1. Classification (NCBI taxonomy): domain Bacteria; kingdom Pseudomonadati; phylum Bacteroidota; class Bacteroidia; order Marinilabiliales; family Prolixibacteraceae; genus Mangrovibacterium; species Mangrovibacterium diazotrophicum. The sequence goes on from NZ_RAPN01000002.1 coordinate 109,490, forward strand.
CGATTATGGCAATTAATTGTCCTTGCCCGGCACTCACGATCAGCGAATCCGACGATTCCGGCGCCGTGATCCGGATATAGTCAATCCGGGGTGTTCCCGAAGTTTCTTCGTCACTGCATGCGCTGTAAACTGTCCCCAGTACCAAGGCAATCAGTGCGATATATAAGTATCGAAATTTCGTTTTCATTCTTTTCAGTTTAAATTTCATTCGACTCATGCTTAGTTACTTTGGTAATAGTCAACCGGCTCTTCCGTCAGGCTTGGCATACTACCCAGGTCGGCAGTAGGAACAGGCAGATAGAAGTTTCCTTCTGTTGCGGTGATCGAGCGCTCGGTATGCCAGGATGTTTTCACAAAAGTCCAGTAGTTTGGATCCGGGTAGGTATCCGGATAAACGGCGAACAAACCGCGATCCTGGTTATTCAGAATGCTCAATGCTCTTGGTTTGTTGTAGTAGAAGATGTTACTCAGATCGTACATAAACATACTTTCCATCGCAAATTCGAGCGTCCGCTCTTTGAAAACATCATCAGCCGTAAAGTACGTTTTGTCCCCATTTCCCATTTCGTTTGGCAGGTTACTCAAACCAGCTCTGCGGCGAATCTTGTTCACGTACTCCAATGCTGTTGCATCCGATGATTCGTCGCTATTGCCCAAAGCAGCTTCCGCGTAAATCAGGTAGATTTCCGCTAAACGCAACATATAAGTGTTATTGGGATAATGTTGTGAAGATGCTCCTTCTGCCACATCAACCGCCTTACCAACAATGTATTTTTTTGTACAGGCGAAGCTGGCATCGCTGGTATTGTTCGGGTAAATACATTCGCGTTGGGCAACGGTTCCGTCGTCTGCGGTATAATCCTGTGTAATCTCAGGATATTTTGCACCCGGCAACATAAACGTGTTGTACAAACGGGTATCAATCGTCGCACCACGAATTGTATCGCCGGTCGTACCAATCGGATTAATCCCTTCGTATTGAGAAATAACATACCATGATGCACCGTAAGCGCCTCCCCAGCCATCGCCATTACCGATATCGGAACTGTAAGCCAAATAGGCAGGAACAGAATTACTTGGGCCCCACGCGCTGGAATATACCCATTGCAATTCGAAGAGCGATTCGTTGTTGTTGTCGTAAGGATACAAAAACAATGATCTGTAATCGTCCATCAGAGATTTGCCACTGTTGTCAATCACGTGCTGAGCATAGTATTTGGCACTATCCAGGTACATCTCGTTACGTACGCCGCCTGTTGATTCAACACCAGCACGAGACAAATAGAAACGCGCCAGCATCCCTTCAGCCGAATACTTGGTAATTCGACCTGTCGCATAAGGTTCTTCCGGCAAATCTTCAGCAACAGCGCGCATCTCGCGTGTCAGGAACTCCCAAATACTCGAAATGGTATTTCGCTTGATATCTGTTGAATTCATAATGGCGATGTTATCGGTGATGATTGGGACAGGCCCCCAGGCCAACACCAAATTGCGGTAAGCGCAGGCTCTCATGAAGCGCGCTTCGGCAATCGCCATCTTTTTCACTTCGTCCGAAACATCGGAAGTAGCGAAGGTATTCACGTTGCGGATCGCCAGGTTCGATTGCTGGATCACCGTGAAGAATGCGTTCCACCCGGCAATAACTTCCGAATTGTCACCATTGGCATTGAAGGCGCCAAACTCGCGACTATTCCAGGGAGCCATCATAATTCCGCTTCTCAGGTCTCCAATACTGAACGAAGCTTTATCGTTGTAGTCGAACCACATCCTGCTGTAAAGCGGAGCAGTTGCGGCCATCACTTCCTCATCCGTTTTATAAAAATCGGCATCAGTCAGTGAATCTTCGGGTGGCCTAACCAGGTAATCTTCGGAACAATTGGTCAAGGCAAACAGTGCTATAAGGCTAATAAGCCAGCTGTATCTTAGTATCTTCATAATTTTTACTTATCAAAAGTTTAAAATCAAATTAAAGGTGTACGTAGGAGTCAGCGGGTAACGTCCCGTATCAATTCCAATAGCCTGATTCGCACTGGAAGCATTGCTTCCCACATAAGATCCTACCTCCGGATCGTAGCCGGTGTACTTGGTTAGCGTGTACAAGTTCTGAGCACTGACTGCCAAACGGCAATTCTGGATGTATTTCACTTTTGTCAAGAATGACTTTGGCACCGTGTACCCGAGGGTAATATTTTTAAGTTTCACAAACGAGCCGTCTTCCACCCAGCGGCTGGAGAAGCGCGTCCAGTTGCCGTTCGGTCCGTACGAGATACGCGGCAGATCGGTGTCTGCATTTACGATGTAAACATCACCAGCTTCAGTCGTCGCTATCTGAGCATAATCGGCAGCATCGGCCATGAGGTTTCGTCCCAAATTAATTTGCGATGGATTTGAGTTAACCATGCGGACGTAGTTATAAATGTCGTTCCCGTAGTTAAAGGTGATCAGCACGCTCAGGTCAAATCCTTTAAAGGCAAAGTTATTGGTGAAACCACCGAAGAACTTCGGCCATGGATTACCGATGTAGGTACGGTCGTTCACATCAACCACTCCTTCGGCGCCATCTTCGCCACCAACGTTTTTGTATTTCACGTCGCCAACCCAAACGCCATCTTCACTAATATCGAGGCGATTACCGTTGGAATCAGTCGGAATTACACTGTTGTAAATTTCATCTACCGATTGGAAAAGTCCATCATACTTGTAGCCCATGAACATCCAGGGCGACTGTCCAACAGCTGTTCGCTGCGTCCAGTTGTTCATCCACCACGATGTGCGATCGAAGAATCCAAGCTCACTGTTCAAACTTTCAACCTTCGTATTTACACCCGAAATGTTGAAATTCATATCCCATCGGAAATTGTGTGTTTGAATGTTCGTTGAAGTCAGACTGAACGCCCATCCCCGGTTTTTGATCTCGCCGGAGTTAACGGTTGGAGGGCCTGCGCCACCATTACCCGAACCACCCATGAATCCAGGTTGGCTGGCATCAAAAATCAGGTTCTTGGTTTTTTTTTCGTACAAATCACCTTCAATTTGAATCCGGTTATCAAACAAGTGAATATTGAAACCGATGTTGTTGGTCAAGGTTTCTTCCCATTTCAAATCGGGGTTGGCAATCTTGCTTGGCGAGAAACCAGTTCCCCACTCTGTAGCCGTTGTTTGCATCGGTGAATAAATCCCGGATCCCCAGCCCGAGTTACCGGTCAAACCGGTTTCGAAACGAAACTTCAGTTCGTTCATAAACGGAATGTTGAACCAGCTTTCGTTGCTGATTCTCCAGGCTACCGAACCAGCAGGGAAATAACCCCAGCGGTTGTTCGCACCAAAGTTTGACGAACCATCACCCCGGATTGATCCTTGGAGGATGTAGCGCTCATCGTAGTCGTAACGCAGACGGAACATATAAGACTCCATAGCCCACGAGTTGCTTCCGCCGCTTGCTACAGAAGTGGCCTCGTCTCCGGCATTCAAATCCAGAATGTCGTTTGTCAGGAAACCTTCGCGATAACCGGTATTTTGCTTCCAGGTACCTTCCTTGTACTCGTGCAGCACGGTAGCATCCAGCGAGTGATCCCCAAATTTCCGGTCATAGGTGAGTTGTTGTTCCCAACTGTAGAAAGTACTTACGCTTGTAAAATCACTAAAGGAAGCCCGGTCATTCACATACCAGCCAATTTTCATTTTCGGATTGAAATAAATGGCATTTTGCGTGTTGTAACTTCCGTTTACCGAAGTACGGAAAACAAGCCCTTTGACGATATCAGCATTCAAGCTAAAACCACCGTTCAGCTCTCGCCGGACATTCTCGTTGGTTCTCAAACTGGCAATCGCGATCGGGTTAACGGGAGCATATTGGTTGGAGCCCTCTTTGGTTTCAAAGCCGCCCCAGCTGCCGTCGATATTTCTCACCGGAACTTGCGGTGTATTTTGTAAAGCATTGCTGATAACCCCTTCTGAAGTCGTGGTCAAAGCTTCCCGTATCTGTCTGAAGTTAGCGGTTTCACTCAGGTGCAACCACTTACGAGGTTCCTGCGAGGTATTGATACGAAGGTTGTAGCGCTTAAATTCCGATCCGATTGCCACACCTTCCTGGTTCAGCATTTCCCCTGAAATATAATAGGTTGAAAACTCGCCCGCACCACTTACGCTTAACTGGTGCTTTTGCATCGGCGCATTCTTGAAAAGCTCTTCTTGCCAATTTGTTCCTTCGCCTAAAATCGATGGATCCAGAAATTCTTCCGGAGTGGTACCGCCAGCAATGGCATGAAACTCTTTCACCATTTGCGCATATTCCCGGAGGTTCATCACATCCAGGTGCTGCGGTGTCATTTGAACGGAGTACGAGAAATTATAGGCGATGTCGGCAGTTCCGCGCTTGCCTCGTTTGGTGGTAATTATCACAACACCGTTGGTTGCTCGGGAACCATATACCGCTGTTGCCGACGGTCCTTGAAGAATCTGAACATCCTCGATATCCGACGGGTTGATACCCGCCAGCGGGTTCGAAGAACTGGTGTTTCCATAGCTCACCGACGAGCCTTCCACCTGCAATCCGTCAATCACGTACAAAGGTTCGGTGGAGCCGTTGATGGTGCTCACACCGCGAATAACCATCGACATGCCACCGCCGGGTTGCCCTGAGTTCTGCGTCACGTAAACACCGGCTGCCCGACCCTGAATGGCCTGTTCCATCGTCGTGTTCACAGTTTTCTCCATTTGCTCCGTCGACACACTGACCTGGGCCGTTGTTAAATTCGTTTTCTTGACACTTCCGTAACCAACGGCTACAACCTCTTCAAGGCCAATCGTTCCTTCCTGCATAACAACATCGATCACAGTCCGTCCACCAACCAGCACTTCCTGAGGCTCCATTCCCATAAAAGAGAAAAGTAAAGTTGCGTTCGCCGGGACGTCCGGTAGCGAATAAACGCCATCAATATCGGTAATGGTTCCCTTGGTGGTTCCCTTTACCACGATGGTTACACCGGGAAGCGGTTCTCCACTTCTACTTTTAACCTTTCCGGTTATTTTGAGATCCTGAGCAACTCCCCCCTTCACATTTCCCGGCGATAGTACAACCTGGCGATCCATGATCGTGTAATTCACCGATCCGTCTTTAAACAGATCCTGCAAAGCTTCCCGGATGTCTGCCCCATTTGTGTTCAGCGAGTACTTTCGGGTCAAATCAAGTTCCGAGCGGTTGTACGCAAACCGATACATGGTTTGACTTTCAATTTGCATCAGAATTTCTTCCAACTGCGCATTCTGTTGAGTAATCGATATTTTTGATGATTGCGTGTAGGAATCGAGCGCAAACGATTCGAATACACAAACCAACATGAAAATAAGTGCTATACGCATCATAAGAAAAACTTTTTTAAAGGCATGATGATCCCACACCTCACACCTGTTCATTTTTTTCATAAATTTGGTTGTTAGTGAAATTTATAAACTCATAGATTTTGCAATCGAAGCAGGACGGCATGGCGGTGCTTTCCTGCTTTTCTGTTTTAGTCCGTATCGTACATTTTTCTATTTTAGTTTTAGTATTATTTTTTTCTTCGTGAAACTGTCATTTTCCGACTGGCTGCGTTCAACAACCTCGTATTTAACCGGGAAAAGCGTTGCAATCAAAGCCAATGCTTCATCGAGTGTCTCGTCCTCCAGAACCAATCGTATCTTCTTATCCTTCAGCTCGGGCGATCCCAATTCAATGTCCGTATTGTAAAACCGGCTCAACTTCACACAGGCTTCCTCCAGCGGAATATCTTTCAGTACAAGCCGGCCGTCTTTCCAGGCCAAAAAATCGTCGACCTTAACGACAGATTTAGATATGGTGTTTTCGGAAATATTGTAAACTATCCGCTCGTTGGGCAATAGCTTTTCTACGGGTTTCTCGCTCATCGATAACTGAACACTTCCCTGCTCAAGTACGATCTCACATGTGTTTTCGGCGGAATAAGAGGCCACATTGAAGCGTGTTCCCAAAACCTCAATCGCCAGTTTCGACGGTGTCTCTACCCGAAACGGATGATCACGATCCAGATGAACCACATCAAAATAGGCCAGACCATCCAGTTCAACTGTGCGCACTGAGTTATCTTCGGTAGAATATTTCAGTGTGGAATTGTATCCCAACCAACCTGTTGTGCCGTCGGGCAAAACAAATTGACTTCGGAAACCATTGTGTGAATAAAATTGGATTGGATGTGAGGCAGATGAGTCGGAACGGCCCGCTGAAAAATAGATAGCTCCTGCAATTAAAATCCCAACGACCAGTATTGCAGCAACTTGACTTGCGCGGAAAAGCAGGCGATTTTTACGCTCCCGGTTGGTTTCGGAGACCGATATCAACGACAACAACTTGTAGAAATTCCGGCTGGCGTCAAACTCCTGCTCCGGTTGAACATCCAGGTTTCTCCATTGATCCCGAAAAACCTCTTTTACTTCCTCATTCGAATCTGACCCGGCAAAATATTCACCGAGTTTTCGATGGTCGGCTAAGCTACCTTTCTGGTGAAAAAGGCGGTTTATTCGATTTTTTTCAATAGTCATTTTTGAGGTTTAGTTTTACCGGTTATATCCTCAAGCGGAAAAAACGTACCTCTTCAATTCAATCTTTTTTCAAAAAATTTTATTGATAAAACAGGAAGAAGAAATAAAACTCGGTGATTTCGCGATCAGAAGACATGGCTGAAAGTAAAAACTTGCGGGCGATTGACAACTGATTTTTGACAAACTGCTCCGACAAACTTAAGCGTCGGGCTATTTCGCCGTTTTTCAATTCGTGTTGGTAGCGAAGCAGGAAGATTTCACGTCGACGCTCGGGCAACTCATCGGCTAGTTTCCGGAATTTCTGCATAAAACGTTTGTAATCGAGTTCTTCCTCATTTTTAGCAGTCACTGCCAGATACTCCGTCGCAAACTCGCGCAAATAGCGTTGTTCGCGACATTTCTTCAAATATCGTTTCCGGATGTTGTTGTAGGCAATCGTAAACAGGTACGACTGAAAAGATGTGTCTGTCTTCAGCGTTTCCCGGTTCTCCCAGATTTTTAAAAACACCTCATTCAATACATCCTCAGCATCCTGCTTTTCCTGCAAATATTTTTTCGAGAAGTGGTACACTCTCAGGCTGTATTTATCATACAATAAATGGAATGCCTGCAGATTTCCATTCCGAACTTGATTCACAAGCGCATCGTCAGTAATTTTTTCCTCTGCGTGCAATGTTGTTCGCTATTCAGTTGTTGTTGGATAACAACGAATATAGAAGATTTTTTGAAAATTACAATTATGCTTTATAAAAAGTAGCAGCTGTTATTGAAGCAGTTTTCTTATCCAAAAGCTATCATAAAAAAAGCACCTCCATTGGAGATGCTTTTGAATATTATCGTGATGATCTTTTAATCTTTTACGCGGTTAAACCGAAGTGTTTTGACCATCCAGTCGGGCAGCGATTTTTTCGGGTCTCGTCCTTTCAGGTTCATGTACCAGCCGAGCTTTTCGATAATCGGCAGCTTGTGCGTTTCAACAAACTCGATTGGCGTACCGTCCGGATCGGAGATGTATGAAAAATGACCTGCGGCTACGCCCATGTCGAAACTGTCGGCGCTATTGACGGTGAAAGGAAAACCTTTCTGTTCACATTCCTTTTGCAGCAATTCCATTCCCTGAATATCGAAACAAAGGTGAATGTAGCCCAATTCGCCCCAAATACGGTCTCTGAAAATATGATCGGGTTTGCGCTCCAGGGCCTGCACCAACTCGATTTGGGTAGGACCTAAAATTTTGCTGAAAGGTCCGGTGCGTGGTTTGTGTTTCAACAACACACGGCGATATTTTTCGTTTCCGCCAGGCAGAACAGCAAAATCGTCGAACACGCCGGATTTATCGTAAACAACTTCACTGTACTCCAAAATATCCGCATAAACTTTTTGGGCCTCTTCAATATCCGATACACCAATCACGGTTCCGGCAACACCGCCGGTCTGCGATTTTTGCATCATGTAAATATGATGATCTTCAACCACCTCGAAAATATTGTTGTACGGATCTTTCAGGTAGTAATGTGAATTTCCTTGCGGATCCTTCGTCAACTCACTTAACAGATCTACTCCGGCGGCTTTGTGAGCAGTGTACGCTTTTGCAACGTCGTGGCACTTCATTTTGACAATGAAGATACCCGTGTCGCCCAACTTCACATCAAACACGGGAGCTTTCGGGCTGATTTGGGTATGTTGCCAAATCTCGAAACCACCTCCACCTTCCATGTTCATGGCCAATGCGGCGTAACGGTCACACTCCTGACCATTTGTATAGTGCTTCATCAACTTCGCTGTCGCGGTGTCTTCAAACACATTAATGTCCATGCCAAACACCTTTCGGTACCACTTCCAGGCCTCCCGGGCATTCACTACTCCAACACCAACTTGCTGGATGCCGCTAATATTTTTCTTCATAAAGGGTGTATTAAACGAGCTTACGCCCTAATTTTTAATGTTAGTTACCATCTTGTAGAACAGGGCCGGCAAAAAACGACGGATATGAACCATCAGCAACTCTTTCTTTCCCACAAGCACTTCTTTCCGGTTCTTTTTGATCGCCTTTACAATTTGAACAGCACATTCGTCAGCAGGCATACCGTTTGACTGCCCGTCATCCATCTTGTTGTAGGCCTCTCCGCTTTCCGTAATCGCGTTTTTCGATACGTTTGTATTCACTCTTCCCGGCGAAACAATCGTCACATCAACATGCTCATTCACCAATTCGGCACGCAAAGCTTCAAAATAGCCTTGCAAAGCATGCTTGGACGCGCTGTAGGCCGTGCGCCACGGAAAACCAAATTTACCGGTAATGCTGCTGATTACCACCAAATGACCGGAACCTTGTTGCAGCATTTGTTGCAGCACCTGTTTCGATAAAGCAATTATACTAAAAAAGTTCAGTTCCATCACCTGCCGGTCAATCGACACCGGTGTGTCTTTCGCCAGGGAACGCTGGCTGCGTCCGGCATTGTTGATCAGAAAATCAATGCGTCCGGTTTGTGCGATAACCGAATCTACCAGATTGGCAATTTCATCCGTCTTTGATAAATCAGCAGGCTGCACCCAACATTTCGACGTGTACTGAAGGCATTTTTCACGAACCTCTTCCAATTTTGCCTGGTTGCGGGCCGACAGTACCAATAAAGCTCCTTCGCGGGCAAATTCGTAAGCCAGTGCCTCTCCGATTCCCGAAGATGCACCCGTAATCCAAACAACTTTATTTTTGAGGTTTTTCATTCCTAGTTTTTTATCCGGCAACTAAAAACTCATTTCTGTGCGGAAAAAGATACCATTTTTATACGTAAAATCACTATTGCGATAGGTTCCTCCCAGTTGCCGCACATATTCTACGCGAAGCACCTTAAAAATATTGGTTACACCAAAACCAATCTCGGCGTAGGGCGCATTTTTACTGTTATCGTAATATTCGGGTAAATCGAAGACGCCCTTGTATGAATCAGTCAGCTTCCCGTAATGCACCTTCAGCGACACCACTTCACGTAACTTTAGTTTCCGAACCAATGGAACCCGGTTCAGCAACACACCTCCCCCATTCAGGTGCGCATGCAAGTTGGTATACACGTTGTGTGCAAATGAAGCATGATGCAACAGGTTGAAACGGAACTTGGCATAGCCCAACGACATCGATCCAACCGGCAGATCCAACTGATCGAAGGGTGCATCACCAAAGAGGTAGCCACCATTCAGCATGTAGTTGACAAACATTTGCCCAAGCAAAATTCGACCTTGAATAGAAGAATGGAAACGTGCATAAAATCCAAGGTCGTCCTCCATTCCCGGAACTGACAAACGGCCAATATCTGCTCCGACATCAATCACCGGAATCGGGTCGACGTAATAAATCCGATCAAAGAAATAACGGTCGTAGTGCTGTCCGAAGGCAAAACGCGCATCAACCAGCACGCCGTAGTTCGTATATTTATTGTACGGAACCCCATCCTTGGTAAACGACACATAAGGCGTGGCATAGTTCCAGTTCACGTAGGGCGATGCCTCCAAATGGATATCGCTTGGCGCGTTGTATTCAATCCGTCCCTCCAGGTATTTTTCCTCCTTCAAATAAGGGTTCTTTTCCTTTGTTGTAAAAACAGCAATGAAGTTACTGTTCCCTTTATTGTTGGGATTGTGCTTGACGAAACGCAAAAAGCGATCCTGCGAAATCAGGTTATAGTCGTTAAAGTATTTGAACCGAAACAAAAATTTATCCGTCTCGCCGGGTTGAAAGTCGAAATTGGCGCCGTACTTAAATTCCTTGTTCGCGGTTCCGTAACCGAGAAATCCACCGACGGAGAAACGCTCAAACATTTGCTCGCTCGTGCGCAGCGGAATGGTAATCCGATTCCCTTCAATCTTGTTGGTCGAATAAATATCGAAGACCGGCCCGACATCAATTTTCCCCATGTTGAAGAAACTCGTGAGCGCCACGCCCCCTACTTTATCAACATTCTTGACAATCGGCTGCTTCTTCAGGTTGTCAACACTTTGATAGGTTTCGGCATCCAACTGGTCAACCGCGAACTCGGGCTGTGTTTTCCAATCTTTGGCTTTCACATCCGCCAGCCGAGGTGAAGTGGAATAACTGGTTGTTTTATTGATCAGCCAGTTCCCGCTCGACACACTTTCCAGCCGCTTGGAGGCGTAACTAGTCGTCGAATCTTTATTGGCAAACAACGACATGTTGATGTCCACTTTCTGCTCATCGAAAAAGTAATTACCCTCCTGGTCGGTTTGATACACTACGCTTCCGCGAAACCCATTGATAAAGTTCAGGTTCGCCTTTTCCGAAATGTAAGCATCAATCTTCGTTAAAGCATAGGTTTCTGCATCAACTGTGAAACTACCCGAAAACAGCGGATTGCGCAGGTTTTTCGGAGCATAGGTCAGCTGGTAAAACTTGTGCCCGTTCTGATAGATGGTATCGTTGAAATAGTAATTGTAGTACAACAAAGCGGAACGACTAATCGGCGACACGTATCCCCGATCCATGATCTGGATATTCTCGTCGTAAAAGTCCATCGAGACCGCCACATTTTTCAACACAAAACTTTCGATGAACGATTCAGAACGCGGGAAAATCCCGTCCTTCTTCAAATAAGCCACTTTCACCGAATCCGCTGAAACATCTTCGCCTTTCTCTGCCAGGTAAATTGGCGAAAACTGCATGTCATGTCCTTCCAAACTGACCGTTATATCGGACATGTTGTCGAAGAAGCGGCTCACCTTCGCTGTTGTATCCACAGCAATATAAACCGTCGTATTTTCAATCGACTTGTAGTTCTTGACATTTGCCAACCGATCCCGGTTTTCTTTCTTATTCTTCTGAATGAGGTTGAAAACCACCCGGGCAAAAGGAACTTCCGACTTAACCGTCACCTCGTCAATTTGCTTGACATCCTGTTTCAGTTCAACCCGCAGTTCCCTCCCAACTTTACTGAGAAGAAATTCCTGCTCGACGTAGCCCACAGTCGAAACCGCTAGCGTATCACCTTTGGGCCCGTTTATTGAAAAACGTCCATCCAGATCCGACTGGGTTCCCTGCATCGTTCCTTTAATCCAAATGTTGGCAAAAGGAATGGCTTCCTTTGTTGCAGCATCCACCACAACACCGGAAATACCTTGTGCGAAAACCCCGGAACTTACAACGACCAGAAAAATGGCGATAGTAAATATCCTTGACATTGGGCTGAATTTATTGTCTGCTTTTCTCGCTTTTCATAAGCCAGTAAAGCCCTTTCACACCGATACGGATATCGTCAAGCTTTAGCAGAACAAAAATCTTTTCGACATAGGCAATTACTCCCCAGCCAACGGCCAGGTAATACATCCAGGTGTAAAAGCCAAAAACGAAAAGAATAAAAAAGAATATACTTTGAATGTAGCCGGCCGAAACAGCCGAATAAAGGTGCAAACCGGGTATTTTACCAAAACGGGTAAACGCCACGATATAGCTGAGCACAAAAACCGTCAGGAATAGGTACAACAGCCAGGCATGCGGTTCAATATCCGTCCACTTAAAGATGAACAGCCCCAACAGGGCCATGGCGTAAGTACAAATGTCGGCCAGGTTATCGAGAGCAGCTCCAAAGTTCGTTTGAAGTTTGAAAAAACGGGCAATATTTCCGTCAAGCACATCACTTACCAAGCTAATGCAAAGCAAGATGACATACCATTTTTCCTGTCCGGTTAATGCGAAGTAAAATATGACGGGGAAAGCCAGCAGCCGGTAAAAACTAATAAAATTCGGCACATTCAGGATCTTCTCCCCTCTAACTGTTAATTGTTTCATTTTTCTGTTGTTCAATTTGATTAACAAGCGACTTGCGCTTTCTTGTCTGTTGCGTTCCCAAGGAAATTTTCCAGCATTAACCGCACGGAGTCATCGCTTAGGTTATCAACCTCAACCTGTAAGCCTTCGTCCAGCTTGGTGGTATCGAATGAAAGATTCGTACCGGTGTAGCTGGCGGTAAACGACATACCGATTGAAATAATCCGCTCGTAAGCGTCCATTTCCGCTTTCTCCAAATCCATTTGCGGAATCAGCTCAATAGGCAGCAACTCACCCAAAGTCTTCAAAATAAATTGATTCTTGATTGCACGTTTAGCAACCATATTCATGATTACCGGGAGTTCTTTCACCTTCACCGTCTGCATCAGGTAAGTCACAACGGTGTCAATCGGAATCAGGTTCTGAGTCGATTCCGGATCAACTTTTACCCTCAGTTTCAGATTTGCATGGCGATTAGCCAAACTTTGAATCCGTCGAGAAAAATCGAAGATACCATAGTCAGTAGCGGTTACACCGGTTTTGCTGTTACCAACAACCTGTGATAAACGCAGGATATGACCTTTCAATCCTTCATTTTCCATGTGCTTACGGATCAGGTTTTCGGCAAAGCGTTTCGATTGTTCATAGTAATTACGAAACTCAGAGATGTCTGCATTTTCGTAAAACTTCTCTTCGAACATGCCGTCAAATTTACCGCACGAATAAGCAGTACTTACAAAGAAGAAACGACACTCTTTGCCTGCAAATTTCGAGAATACCCGAACTGAGTTTTGAACACCGTCCATGTTGGTTTGGAAGATTTCATCTTTTGCTTTGAAATCATATTTGAGACTGGCTGCAAAATGGTAGTAATCCACTTCCCCATCGAAAAGTTCCTTCAACGTTTGTTCTTCAATACCGAAGTTTTCATCCAGCAGCGAGTAATCCAGGATTTTCAGATTCTCCGGCTTCTTAAACGCACCTTGCGTTATTTCAATCATCGCTTTCTGCATTCGCTTCTCAGCCGGGTTCTTATCGTTTCCCCGAACCAAAGCGATAACCTCGTAGTTTTGCTGCAACAACTCTTCTATAAAGTTTGATGCAACATAGCCGTTGGCTCCATTGATTATAATTCTCTTCATGAAAGTAATTTTTAGCTTTTTTCTTTTAACTTGTTTGTTTTCAGGCTGTAATTATATCTTAATCATTTAAACTCAAATTTCATTCAAAATGTTTACATAAACAGGACTAAAACCAGCACCACACTAAGCGGTATCGATAAATTGTCCGATCCTCTCCAACTCATTAATTCTCCGAGTGTACTGGCAACTGCAATCAGTGCTGCGAGCCAAAACGTGTGGAAATCGAAGACTTCTTTATGAAAATAAAGTGCAATAATGCTAATGATGAAACTCGTCACCAGGAAGGCTCCTGAACCGAGCCATGTCTTATTCAGCTTATGTCCGAAAATTTTAATGCGTCCGTTGTAATTCTTGATATTGATCCCGAGGATGGCAGCCATGGGGTCGCAAACCGCAAGAATTAACATAGGCAGAATATACAGCAACTTATTATCCAGCAAACTGGAGATCAAAAAGGTAACATAAATCGACAAAGGAAGCAAGTAACTACCGATGGATTTACGCTCGATATCGTGAATTGACTTCAATTGCTTACTGTACTGGGTAATGAACAAAGCTGCAAAAAACAGCAAGGCCAATATCAAAATGTACCAGTGCGATGGAAATATGTAAGGCAAAGGAATGACTGCTAGGGTTGCGACAAGGTGAGCAAACTTACGCGTGAATTCCCCCTTGAGGTTCAACCTGCGATAATTCAACTCGTTAAATGCCAATAGCAATACAATTCCTATTAAATATAAAACCGATAGAACAACGACATTTCCCATTTCGTTTCAGATCCCTTTAAAAGTTTAACACATAAACACAGAAAGCAACCCAGGCTCCACCCGCAATGAGGCTATCGAAGCGGTCGAGAAAACCACCGTGACCGGGAATTAACTTACTGTAGTCTTTTACTTGATATTTTCGTTTGTAGTACGATGCGGCAATATCGCCCAGGAAGGCGAAAACAACGATCCCGGCAGCTAAAAGCACCGACTCGAGCCAGCTTCCATCGTACAATCTTTTTAATACAAAAGCGCTGGCAACGGCAAACAAAGCGCCGCCAACAACTCCACCCAACGTCTTATTCGGACTTATTTCGGGCAGAATTCTCGTTTTCCCAAACAGCTGTCCACTAATCTGGCTGAATGCGTCGAAAATCGAAAGTACCAGGAACGAGAACAGAATCAATTCTTTCGACAAACCACTGAACAGGAAAAAGCCGATTGTGAGCACGAAATACAAAAGCAGTGAAAAGCCGAAGAATACTTTGTTCTCCAGATTCCGTCGATTAAACAGGCGAAATAACTCGACAACTCCGACCAGTCCAATAACAAGCGCCAGGTACCGGAAAACAACCGGATTGAGTACAATACTGAAAAACAGAATATTGATAATGAAAAAGTAGGCAATAAACTTCGTATAACTTTCCCGTGCAACGGCAGGATCCTTTTTGCGGTTAATCAGGTAAAAACCGATTCCTCCCAGCACAAAGTAGACCAATATGATAATGTAAATCGTTTGAATCATCTCTTTTTTTAAACTTATCCAACAATCATTAAAACTCCCAGCGCCACCATGACGGCAGCGTACCAATACCTGGCTTTATTTTCCGATTTATTGACTTTTGACTTGGTAAGCAATTTCGGCCCGGCCAATGCTCCGACAACAGAACCAACTGTTAAAAATCCAACCAAAGTCAAGTCGATTTGCCCAACCAGGAAATGGGCTCCAATGGCAAAAATTGTGTTCACCAATACAATTAGCAATGACGTTCCAATAACCAGTTTAATTGGAATCCGAAGGGAAAACAATCCGGCCAAAACCGGCGCCGTTCCGCTTGTACCAAATGTTCCAGTAATCACTCCTGCAAAAAATCCAAAGAAAGAAGTCTTTCCAATTTTCTCTTTTTGGGTCAGCTCAACGCACTCACCATTGTTTTCGGCTTTCTTCTTTTTATAAGTATCGCGTACAATATTCGCAGCCATCAAAATGGAATAGATTCCAAAGCTGGTTTTCAACATCTCCGAACTTATACGACTGGTAATACCAGCCCCAACAAAAGCGCCGATGACACCGACTGCAGCAAACATCAGTGCCACTTTCACATCCACATTCTGATGCCGAAAATGGCCGGCCGATCCCACCAAACCAATCGGCAAAGTAGCCACCAGCGAGGTAATTACTGCTGTTTGAGTAGGCACATGCAAAAGCAACGTGAGGATCGGCAAAAAGAAGAAGCCGCCTCCCCCGCCCAGCATCGTGCCAAACAAGCCAATAATAAATCCCAGCAACGGCAGGATAAAGTAAATCGTTTCTATAGGTGAATGCGATATCATCTTAACTTGGCAAATCCGGTATTGTTCTTTTTTGAAAATCAGCTTGCGGAAACAAGCTTGAAGTCCTCGATATTCACGTTGGTCAGGTATTCCAACTGAACAACAAGCAGACGGGAACTCTTACCACTTTTAAAATTTTTCACTTCTATTTCGCGCGGATACATTTTCGCTTCCGCTCCACGTACACTTATGTAGTCTGAAAGGTCCGTCTGTGTTGTCAGGTTACCTTTCGAATCGAATGTTTCGATGCGCAGCAGTTCTTCTTTATCAACCGACACAAATGCCATGTCGTACTCATCTTCATCGTCTTTATGCATTTTGATGACGTGGCATTGCACACCGTTTATTTCTTGCTTGCCCACAATATCCATGTTTGTTCCGGCACTGATGACCGAGCTAAACTGATTGATTGGGATTTCGCTGCCCAGCATTTTCAAGTTTCGCTGACTTGCGCGAATTTTTTGAATTTTCCCGGTAGCCGGCATGTAAATCTCAATAATTCCCCGTTGATCTTTCGAATCTGTGGTGAGGATTTTTGTACCGTTAATATTTTCAGGAGCTGTCACCTCAACCATCACTTTCTTCTCGTCACCAAACTGAGCGAACGAAACTTTCATCGATTTTGTCTTCTCATTACCCTTGGCATCGAAAGTTTGCAGATCGAGCACCAGGTGAACATTTTTGAGCGACAGTTTTTCCTTTGAGCTTTCGTATATTTTTCGGGCTTCAACACTTTCGCCGGCAAACAGCTTCAGTGTTAGAATAATCAGCCCGGTAAGAATCATCAACTTTCTCATGTATACTAATTTTCTAGAATTCTAAGAATTTGGGTTTATAAACAACAATGATGGCCGGAATCAACAACAGCGCGCAAATCAGGCATGCAAAAATTGACACGACCACCAAAACACCAAAGAAGCGCAAGGGAGCAAAACTTGAAAAAATAAGTGCAGAAAAGCCAACAATCACTGACAGTGCGTTGAAGACGATTCCACGCCCTGCGGTCTGCAGGGTCTTGGTCACAGCTAAGCTTCGGTCCTTGCAAACGATATATTCAGCCTTGTACCGCCACAGAAAGTGGATGGTGTAATCCACTCCAACCCCAATCATAATCGAGGATAACAAAGCAGTAACAATATCCAGCGGGATATTCAGAACACCCATCAGTCCAAAAAGGAACAATGATGATAAGAGCAAAGGTAAACTACCTTTTGTACCCGCGGCAAAAGATTTGAATATTATTGTCAATAAAATAAAGATAATCAGCAATGCCAGGATCATCGAGGATATCTGTCCCTGAATGACCATATCGGCAATTTGGATTTTCGAAAGCCCCGGACCTGCAATAAAAGCGACATTCGGATCGCCTTTCGTCATGTCCTTCAACGCTTTTAAAACCTTCTTCCCGGTTTGGTTACTTCCGTCGGTTAAACTAACCAGAATCCTGGCGTGCTGATAATTGTAATCAATAAACTGCGAAACCTGCCCTTCGTAGCCGCTCATCGAAATCAGTTCCAGGTATTGCTCGGCCTCTGCCTCCGATTGTGGCAACTGGCCGTAACCCGGTTCTCCGGGCTCGTTCAGCCCTTTGCTCAGCTCACGCATGAAAATGCTTGGAGAAATTATGTTTCCGATTCCACTCACCGTTTCCATTTTCTGAGTGTACTCATCCATGCGCTTTAATGTTTCCGGCGCGAGTACATCTCCGGCAAAAAGGACAGAAACATATTGCGAGCCGCCAAACTTTTGATTGACCAGTTCAATTCCTTTTTTGATATCAGACTTACCGGTAAAATAGCTTTCTACGTTGGTGTCAACTTTCAACAACATCATTCCGCCAACGCTCAAAATCGCAACCCCGGCAAAAGTTCCTAACACCGTTTTCGGAGCCTTTGAAATCCAGGTTGAAAACCGATTCAAAATCCGGTCAACTAACGAGATTTTTCCTTCGTTTTCTTGTCGGTTCACTTTAGGCTTACGGTAAAAGGTCAACAAAACCGGCACCAAATAGAGGCTCATCAACAACGCCGTACCGATACCGAATGATGCCAGAATACCTAACTGTGCCGCTGGAGCCATTTTATGAGAAAGCAGCCCCAACATACCGCCGATTGTTGTTAAAGCCGTGATAACAATTGGCTTTCGGAGTTCCCGATTGATCAGCACAGCAATTTCTTTCAAACCAGTCACGCTTCCCTCGCGATACTTTTCCTGGTATAAATTGATAAGATGGATACTATAGTCGTTGGCAATTGCGATCAACATAATTGGGAGTAAAACTGAAATCAGTGAAATTTCCCAACCAAGTGCGCCCATCAAACCAAATGAAAAAACGATCGATAAAATAACGACCACAAAAGGCAACACGACTCCTTTCCATTCCCGAAACGAAAAATACAGCATAAGTACCATCAGCACCAATGCTGCGGGTAACAATGTCAGCAAGTCTGTCTTAATATACGATTTGATTGACTGACGGATGTAGGGCAAGCCACCAAGGTAAATTTGATCGTCTCCCGGGTTCACATCAATCACTTGTTGAATATCCGGTACAATTTTATTGTCAGCAACATCGGGTGATTTCGAAAGAATAATCGCGGTAGCTGTCAAGTCTTTCGAAACAAACCGCTTTCCCATTTCGTTGGTCAGCAAACGCTTTCCGAGATTTGCCAGCCCAACAGAATCAGAAGAAATATCTGTGATGATCGGATCAAATGAGGTAAATCCGTCCTCAAGCTTAATCTCCAAAACATCGCGGATAGACATGCAACGCTCTACACCGTCAACATCAGCCAATTCATCGGTAAGTTTTGTGAGTCGATCAAATGTTTCCGGGTTAATAATTCCGTGACCGTTCGTCAGGATCAGCATGATTTTCTCGTTACCTCCAAACAGGCTGTCGAGCTTCTGCATGTAGACATGGTTGCCAACACCGCCGGGAATGTAGTCATTGAAGCTGGGATTAATTCTCAACCGATCAAATTGGGTAACCGCGACTGCCGTAAATACGACCAAAATCGCCACCAACCAAAGTCTATATTTTGAAATCAGATTTTCCAATTAACTAAAGTTGTCTTTGAGGTATTTATTCACTCGAGCCCGCGTACTCATTTATACATTTAAATATATAAACATATAAATCCTTGCAAATATAATCGGATTTCCGAGCATCAATCTGAATACTTTCTCTTATTTACTTCAACTGTACTCATATAAGCTTTCTGTATCCTTAACTTATCCAACAAGCTTCAAATCCTCAAATCAATGATTCAATTCATGTTACAACTAAAAAATTACAAATACGATACCTAATTAGCATATTGGTCGAATAACTACTTAGAGATGAATTAATCCGATGATCCTCAATAAAGAGCGAATGCTTGAATCTGATATTAATTTTCAGTTAAGCTAAGCTTCACTTTTTATAAAATTTCCACCGAGCACCCCTCACAAGATATTGCTTTCCCTAAACAATTAAGCCTGTTATTCCGTGTTTAACAACTACTTTTATCGTCCCGTCCCCAAACGGAAAATGCAATCATTCTGTACAATACATTTTCAAAATGGCGGCAGTTTAACGACAACTGTGTTTTTGGGCAAACCGACCAAATCCGTATTTGAGTAGCAAACTTAAATATTTTTCTTCAATTTGAACGATCCCTGTTTTTTACAATTTTCACGAACCACCCAACGACGCAGAGTTAAAAATGCAGGGGAAACCTTCAGAAGCGGGCAACTGAGACAATAAAAAAGAGCAGCTCTTTCGAACTGCTCTTCTATCGTATTCCTAACGAAAATCTGTATTGACTATCAAGCTAATCCTCATCGTAATTTTTCTGAAAGTCTTCACGTGCATCATCCACATCATCCATGTCCGGACCCTGTTCAATTTTAGTCCAATCAATCGTTTTGTGGTATTTCTTCATTGCAAGCTCAGCATCGAAAATCCGACTATCATGGCGTTCCAACGTGTACGGCGTAAAATCCGGTTCATCTGTAAAGAAGTCCTGTAACAACGAAGCTGTCAAATCGAAATGATTGACATTGGGTACATCCAGGATATTATAGATTGTTTTCAGAATAGCACCAAAATTGGCATGGGTGTGCGAAACGTAGCCATGCTTCACGTAAGGTCCCGCCATCATCAACACCGAGCGGTGCCCGTCGATGTGGTCAACTCCACCCTGCGGATCATCCTCGGTGATAATCACCAGCATGTCTTTCCAGTATTTGGTGCGCGACAAAAAGTGAAGCACACGTCCCACTGCCAAATCATTGTCAACCATGTAAGATTGTCGGTAAGGATAACCATCTTCCGGTCGCGGGCCTGTTCCGTGATCGTTCGGAATCATCATGGTCACAAAAGCCGGCATTTCGCATTCCCCGTCAATCCACTTTTCCGTAAACTCTTTTTCAAACTGATCCATCCGATACTGATCCGGAATATTCATATTATAACCGGCATAGTTATGACTGGTTCGCTTAAACAAAGCTTTTGGCATCGGAATCATTACCGCGTGCGCCGCTCCGGTATTAGTATCGTACCACTCTTCGCGTTCGTGCCCCGACTCGTTAGCCTGTCCGAAGTTGTAAAAGTCGACACCGCGGCGCTCCATAGCTTCCCACATTCCGCCAATCTCGCCGTAATCTTCCGGGTCGATACTTCCAATAGTCTGTGGCGGACGCCGGCCTTCAGCTTTGGAGAACCACTTGGCCGTTTTCGAAGTAGCTGCATTGGCTTCCACCCATTCGTTCGGAATGACGCCAACCAACCAGTGGTGCCCATGCACCGAAGCATCGCTGTCGCAGTAATAATTATCGGAAAAAGCAAACTGCTTAGCGGCCTTGATGTGGTTCGGAGAAATCCGAAGATTCGGGAACAATCCCTGCACCGAATCAGGCAACGTATAAGTGTTGTTTACGCCGAAGCGAGCCAGGGTACTGTCACCAATAGCGCCATTTTTCAGTTGTCCGAAAATCTCGTCGTAGGTACGGTTTTCCTTGGTTATGTAGACAATGTGTTTAATCGGACTTTGACGTAAACCTGCCACTGGGGGCAACGGATTAGTTCCATCGTCCTCCACCTCCGTTTCTTTGAATGTGTTGCCAATGGCCTGCTTCGTATATTCAGCTAATTTTTCGGTCGTAGGCACTGCTACCTTCTGAAAACTCCCCAGCTGAATTTGATTCACATTACTGCCCTGCACAGGTGCCACAAAACCTTGTCCGCCCGTTGGGCCAGCTCCCCATCCCCGGCAGGTAATGATGTAAAGATCTTTGTCATCATTCGACAGCTCCACACGCGTTGGTCCCCATCCGGAAGGAATTAATCCAGTAGTCGTCCGGGAAGGGATATCGATTACCGCAACAGCATTAAAACCAAGCAAGGCCACGTAAAGTGTTTTCTCGTCTTTCGACATAGTAATTCCGAAGGGAAGTAGCCCGCGCACATGGTCAATCCGATCATCAATTTTAATTGGAATTCGGCCAACCAGCTCCTGTGTTCTGTAATCAATAATTGCCACATTATCGTTCGTAGCATTGGTCACATAGGCATATTCGCGGCCCACAGCAATTGAGTTCGGACTGGCACCGCCAACAACTTCCGCATCCTCTACGGTTTCACCAACCAGGTAGCCGGTTTTAAACTTACTGATCACCGTATCCTGTTCAAGGTCGATCGTGAAAACGCTCATCGCATCCAGGCTATTGGGATCGCCAAGACCAGGAATTTGCTTGCCTTCCACCAAAGTGCCGTTTCGAGATTCCGGCGTATTTTCACCATACGGGTGATGCGAAATCATCAAATCTTTCACATTCTCGGGCGTTGCCCCGGTAATGAGCGGATAAGAATAAACGCCCACATTGGCCACAAATGCCTGCTTTCGATCGGGACTAATGGCAATACCAAAAGGCTGTCGACCAACCCGCACCGAGCCGGTTATTTTTTTCGTATCCAGGTTTAACCGAACCATACGAAAATTCGCCCGATCCAACACCAAAAGCTCGTTTTTATCCGGATCATAAACCAGATCGGAGGTAAAACTATCTTCGAAATCTTCGCCCTTGAATTTTCCATCAAGTGAAATGCTACCCACCTTTTGGAGCTTTTCAAGATCATAAATTACAACATCGCCATTGTCGCCTCCGCTGAGGTACACATAGCGGGAATCGCCACCAAACGACACCCCCAGATATGAGCCTTTCACCAACGGCGAAGGAACACTTCCGTCGTAACTGGGTACTCGCTGAACCATCAACTTTTCGGTATCAACAATTGTGATCACGCCATTGTGAAGCGTCACCGCCTTTTTCCCATCGGGCGAAATAGCCATGCCATACGGATCGTTTGTTATTGGCAAAACCTCGCCAACAGGAGTCACAAAACGCCCCGAAGGCAACACCGTTATTCCATCGTGATCGATCTTGCAATACTGATCACGCCCCGGAACCTGCAATACTTTTACCGTTTGAACTGTCGGCTTACAAGCCCCCATTGCCAAAACAAGAGCTGCCAACAAATAGGATTTCATATTCATGAAAATAAGTTTTTAATAACCCACACTACATATTTCGTCACAACGCAAAATAGTCGTCCTGAATGGGAAATCAATTGCAATATTTTAATCTTTCAATGTCATTCCGATTACTTTTCACCTGAATGCCAGCCGAACCGGGCGGGATGAATTCGTCTTACCAAAATTTAACCTGACCGATCGTCTGCACCAGCATTTCCATATCCGAAGGATAAACTTCGCCGATGTTTCCAATACGGAAAGTGTCGCCCTGCGTCACTTTTCCGGGGTAAATCACGAAGCCTTTTTCCTTCAGGCGATCATATAATTCCTTGAACACATATTTTTCAGATGATGGCGAACGAAAAGAAGTAATGATCGGAGAATGCAATTCATCGGGCAAAAGGGTTTCGAAGCCGATACTCCGCATCCCCGAGACCAACGTCTTTTGATTCGTACAGTATCGCTCAAAGCGTTTCTCTACACCACCTTCCTGCTCCAATTCCAACAAGGCCTGCAAAAAGGCGCGCACCACATGCGTTGGTGATGTAAAGCGCCACTTGCCTCCGCCATTCTCCATCGTATTCCACTGATCGTACAAATCGAGCGACAACGAACGCGCCTGACCTTCGCATTTCGCCAACTCATGTTTGTCGGCGATAATGAATGAAAAACCAGGCACTCCCTGAATACACTTATTTGGCGAACTAATCAGAAAATCAGCACCCCAATCCCTCATATCCAGCGGAATACCACCAAAGCTGCTCATGGCATCGAGGATACAAACGATATTCCGACTCTTCGCTTCAGCCAGTACCTCGCGAACAGGATTCAGAATGCCGGTTGTGGTTTCGCAGTGAACAACTGCAAGATGTGTGATATCCGGGTTTTCGTCCAGCATGCGTTTGAGTTCTCCGATTTCAGGAGGATTAACCTCAGACAAAGCATAAACCAGGTGATTGATTTTCAACGCTTGTGCAATTTGAACCATTCGGGTACCGTACGCACCATTGGCAATCACGAGCAACTTTCCATCAGCGGGTACAGCCGAACCAATCACTGATTCCACTCCGAAACTACCACTCCCCTGCATCAACACAGAAGTATAGTTTTCCGGATTGCGACTTGCTAACTGCACCAAACGGCCGCGGATTTCCTGTACAATATTATGGTTGTAATCGTCGTCCCAGGTACACCAGTCGCGCAACATAACCGCCTTTACCGTTTTGCTGGTCGACAAAGGACCAGGCGTTAACAACAAGTAAGGATTATCAGGCAATGAATTTAGTTCCATCGTTTTATTCGTTTATTTATTTGTTCTGTTGATTAAAAACTCCGGAGCGGTCGCCAAATCTTTTTCCTGCTCTGCCCCGATGGCATCCTTTTGGAAACGTCGATATTTGACGTTAAAATACACCATCGACAACGCCATCAATACCAGTCCCACGAGCGAAAACCAAAACCCGGAGAGACTAAAGAATTTCACCCAGCTAATATTTGGCGTATAAAAGTTTTTGTAGAGCACAACTCCCAAGCTCCCGAGGTAACCGAAGGCATCGGACACATAGATCAAAAATCCAATATTACTGATGTACCGAAAGGATGAGATTAACCGCTCGTACAAAAAGGCATTAAACGGAACATAGCCCAAATAGAGCCCAATTCCCATCAATATCATCCACAGTTTCCCTTGGATCAATTGCCTTTCGAATAGCAAAGTAGAGGCAATGACAACCAGAAAACCGATAAAAATGATAGCCAGAATGATATTGAAAGCTTTGAAATTTGATCGCACAAAAGTTACCAAAGCCAGTGAAAGCAAAGTAAACACAGCAACCGGCAATTCGGCCACAGTGAAAATGGATGCATCGTTTCCATACCCGAGCGAATCCCATATTTCTGCAGAAAAATTGTCGCGCAATTCCCTGAAGATGGTCAGAAACACATAGGTTAAAACCAGCAATAAAATACCGATCGAAAATTTGGCCAAAAATGCTCTGCGCTCAGCCTTGTTCATTGGCGCTCGTTTGGTTCGTAGCCGTTCGTCTTCAGCTGTTGGCGGAGGAACCGCATCGAGGAAGAAAACCGAAACAACCAAGGGGATGGCAAAAATCAAACCGGTAATAAAGGGCATCGCAAATTCGCTTACCCCAAAATGAAGCATTACCAGACCACCAACTGTTTTGACAACTCCGGATGCAACAATAAAACTGACACACAACCCTGCTCCCAGCAACTCGGTTAACCGGCGTCCTTCGAGGTAGCTAAAAACAGCTCCCCAAATCATCCCCAAGGGCAAACCGTTGAAAAACATGAAAATAAAATTGTATGGTTGCGGCACCACCCAAAACAGCAACAATGCGACCTCTGCAGCACCAACAAGCGCCAAAATATAGTAGGTACGCGCATTGTTGGTCATTTCCGAGATATATTTGATGCCCAGAAACTTACTTAATGTGTACCCAATTACCTGTGAGGTGATGAGCCATATCTTGTAGTCGACTCCCCACAGACTCAAATCTTCGAAGGTGCCAACCGTAAAAGGCTTTCGAAAAGCATACATACACGAGTAAACAAAGAACGCCGTAAACGACGCATACAACGCAAAAACCCAAGAGGGTTGTCGCGACAACCAACTGCTAATTTTCAGTTTAATTCCTTCCATACACTATTTATTCACTTTTATAATTGCATTTTCCAGGATGCCGAGCGCTTGCTCCAGTTCTTCCTGCGAGATTGTGATTGGCGGGCAAAGGTTGATCACACTTCCCTGCGATACTTTAAAACTCAAACCGTTTTTCAGGCAATCGTACATCACTTTCTCGCCTTCGGCAAATGCCCGCTCCTTGGTTTCGCGATCCGTTACCAAATCAACGCCCCACAACAATCCAATACCGCGAACATCTCCTATTATTTCATAACGCTCTTTCATTTCCAACAAGCGCTTTTGCATCAAAGCCCCCAATTCATTCGCGCGGGCCACAATACTTTCTTTCTCTATAAAATTCAAAACAGCCAATCCGGCAGCACTTCCGAGCGGTGATTTCTCGTGCGTAAAATGGCCCACCGAATGTTCGGCAGCCCCATTGAAACGATCGTTGGTCAGCACCGCGGCCATTGGGAAAACACCTCCACCCAAAGCCTTACCGATTGTGACAATATCGGGTGTGATTCCATAGTGCTCAAAAGCAAAGAACTTCCCGGTTCTACCCATCGCAATCGGGATTTCATCTAGTATCAATACAACTCCATATTCATCGCAAAGAGCCCTAATTTTCTGCCAAAAGTTTTTCGAAGGAATCTGTACATCTGTATTCCGAACGGTTTCGGCAATCAACGCACCGACATCTCCTTCGTTCTCAAACACCTGCCGAATCAACTCTACATAAACATTCTGATCCGGATCGTCTTTCCAGGGCTGACGATAAAACTCGGGCTGCGGAACATGCTGCACACCCGTCATCAACGGCCCGATTCCTTTCCGAAATGGCGCTTCACCGCCAACCGAAATCGTGTCGAGACCTCCCCCGTGAAAAGCACCCCACATGGAAACAACCTTGAATTTTCCGGTTGCAATCCGAGCCAGTTTCAATGCCATCGAGTTTGCTTCAGATCCTCCCGGAGCAAACAAAACCCGGTTCAAACCAGGCGCCAACGAAGTTAACCTTTCCGCCAATTCAATGGCTACCCGATTGGTATATCGGCGAGGCGAAAAAGGAAGCTTATGCATCATTTTCGACACAGCTTCAACCACTTCCCGATTACCATGCCCCAGCTGGTGCAAATTATTACCGTGAAAGTCCAGTATTTTTTTCCCCGAAGTGGTAATCAGGTAAGAGCCCTCAACCCGGTCCAGCACATCCAGACAAGGTGTCGACAAAGCCTGGTGAATAAATGCACCGGCATCCTGATGTAACAAATCAACGGTCTCATCCGCCAATTCCGTCATCCACACTTTCCGACCTTCGGTGAGGTTGATGTCCCCTTCAACCCGGAGTATTTTATCTTCCATGTTTACTATTATTAAACTTTACCATTAAACTGAAGCCTAAAATAACACCTCATGAGTTAAATCGAGGTTTAACATCTATTAATTAATTATTAAACACTTAACTACTTTTTCAAAGAACCTGTTTTTTCCTTAAATTTGTGATGTCAACTAAAACAAGAAATTTACTATTTGTAAACATCATGAATAACGAAGATGTGCACTACGTCGGAAAACGGATCAAGGAGATCAGGCTTCAAAAAGAAATGAAACTGGTTGATCTTGCCATAAAATCCGGCATAAGTAAAGGTTTATTATCTCGCATTGAAAACGGGCGAACGATTCCTTCGCTTCCGGTTTTGTTCAACATTATAACAACGCTAAACGAGAACCCCAGCAGCTTTTTCGAAACGATGGGCCAGGGTTCAAATTCGCCGTTTTACATGTTATTAAAAAAAGAGGAATATTCAGCGATTGAGAAGGAAGATTCGGTCGGATTTAATTATTTCTCAATTTTCAGCCGGTCTTTCAGCGATTTCACATTCAACGCGGTTTTGCTACTGCTTGAACCGGACGCCAAACGGGAAATGGTAACAACCGACGGAATGGAATTCATTTACCTGGCCAGCGGAAATATCGAATACAAACTGGGTGACGAAACGATTTCGATGGAAGAAGGAGATTCGCTGTTTTTTGACGGACGCGTCCCTCACCTGAAAATCAACAATTCGGAACAAACAGCCAGAATACTTGTGATATACCTATTATTCAATAAATAGAAAAAATTGGAAATGAAAAATTTTGAAATGGTCGTTTTTGACATGGCCGGGACTACCGTGGTCGACAAAAACGAGGTAGAGTCCTGTTTTCTCGAAGCCGTCAACCAAACCGGATTACAGGCAACAAACGATGAGATCAATTCGATGATGGGATGGTCAAAATTGACCGTGTTTCAAACGCTATGGAACAGACAATTAACAGGTGCTTCAGAAAAAGAAATTGCCAGGCGGGTGGACGACTCCTACGCTATTTTTCGGGAAACACTGGAAGCGCACTACCTGAAATCCGAAATTCTTCCAACACCGGGGAGTCTGGAAATTTTTGATTACCTGAGAAAAAAAGACGTCAAAATAGCACTGACCACAGGGTTCTACCGCAAAGTGACCGACATTATACTAAGCAAATTGGGGTGGAACGAGGGGCTGGATAAAAATTACACCGGCACTGGACTGATCAATGCCTCAATCAGCAGCGACCAGGTAAAGGCAGGACGCCCGTCGCCGTTTATGATTTTCAGAGCCATGGAACTTTGCGACGTGAACGATGTTCGTCAGATCATCAAGATTGGCGACACACCATCGGATCTGGGAGAAGGCAAGAATGCCGGCTGCCAATTATCACTTGGAGTTACCAACGGCACACACACCCGCGAACAATTAAGCCAATACGAAAACGACGGGCTTTTCGATAGCATCGCTCACTTCCACGATTTTCTAATAAAACAAGATTAAGCGAAATACAAAAAGGGGCCTGAAATTCAGGCCCCTTTTACATCTCACAACTTTACTTACTTCTCGAAATAACCTTACTAAAAGTTCTTTCTTCCTATTTTACACTCAAAAACTCAGGCGATAAAATTTGTTTGGGTATTCCCGGACCACGGAAACCTGTCGCCAAAAAACCACCTCCTCCGCCGTTAAAATATTCAACCCGAATTTTGTGCTTACCCACTTCGAGCTGAACACTTCCCGACTCTTCTTTTGTACCGTGATCGCCATCGTTGTTCACCAATTCTTTTCCATCCAGAAACAGCTTACTACCATCATCGGAAGCAGTGAAGAATTCGTATTTCCCTGGTTTTTCAATCGTAATATAGCCCT
The DNA here is from genome assembly GCF_003610535.1 of Mangrovibacterium diazotrophicum. NCBI lineage: Bacteria > Pseudomonadati > Bacteroidota > Bacteroidia > Marinilabiliales > Prolixibacteraceae > Mangrovibacterium > Mangrovibacterium diazotrophicum. Next base: position 137,667 of record NZ_RAPN01000002.1, read on the forward strand.
CAAATTCCACAGCCACATTCTCCCCCAGCTTATCCGCAATTTGATCTGTACTAATCTCATAAGCCTTTCCCGATGCTACTTTTTTCAGAAACGAAAAGGCAGGAATTTTACCGAGATTTTCACCTTGATAGATTTTATAGTTCACACCGGTATTTTCGTCAACCTTCTCAACAACCCGGTAAAAGGCTTCCGAGTAGGTTGAATGACGACCATCGTTACCGAAATAGGCAGCGCGAACAGTACCTGAGTTAGCCAATTCGAACGGTTCTGAGTAAACCGTCGAATTTTTTGTGGGAATTGATCCATCAGTTGTATAGCGAATCTTACCGTCTTTGCCTTCCGTCAGGATCGTCACCAACGCCTTTTCGCCAACATAAAATCCTCCCGACTTTCCATCGGCATCCTGAGGCAAAATCACCGGTGTGTTTCTGTAGGCCGATAAAAAATCCCCAACCAACGTGGCAGGATCCGGCTCGGGCGCATCTTTGAACGCACAAACTACCGGGCGACCAATCCATGCTTGCGGGCGTGGCACATCAAACACATAAGCAACTGTTGCGGCCAAATCCATCAGGTTAACCTCAACAGGCAGTTCATAACCGCTTTTTGTATGATTGCCGAACAAAAAGAAGGGAACTTCATTTCCTTGAACCGTCATATCGCCATGTCCGTGGCCAACACCGCCATGGTCGGCCGTGATGATAAAAAGGGTTTCGTCATAAGTTCCAGCCTCTTTTGTTGCATTTACAACAACCGCTGCCAGCGAGTCGGCCAATTCAACCGCTTTCAAATACGCCGGAGTCATATGACCATCGGCATGCCCGGCATGGTCTACATGATCGAAATGAATAAACAGAAAATCCGGTTTATCCTCTTTAATCACCTTCGACGCAGTTTCTGCCGTTTTCAGCGCTCCTTCGGGATGAATATCCACATCCACAAACGAATTATCGTACAGGCGCCCAAAATCACCCCAATCATAAACTGACGCAGTTTTCAGGCTGGGTTTGTTCTTCTTCAAAACATAGAAAATATCCGGGTAACGTCCGTTTTCTGTTGTCAATACCGGAGGCAACTGGTAGTCGTCGACCTGCCAGGCATTCGAAGTTACGCCCGTTTGCGCGGCATCCGAGCCGGTTAACATGGCTGCCCAATTCGGACTACTCACAGTCGGCAAAATATTCCGGCAGTGGAAGCTGTAAGCGCCATTGGCATTATACTCGTCAAAATTCGGCGTACTGGCTTTCATTACTCCACCAACCGACATGCCGTCGAAGCCAATCACAACCACTCTTTTTATACCTTTCGGTTTGTACTCACAATTACACGAAACAACCAGTGAGCCCATAACCCCAACCAGGGCTAAAAAATAAATAAAACGTTTCATCAAAATCTGGTTTTAAATTCGGTGGTCGGCTATCAAGCAATTGATAGCCGACCATCTTTTTTAGTTATTGAACAAATCTGAAATTTCCGTAGCGCTCAGGGCTTTGTTGTAGAACCTCAGCTCGTCAACCATACCTTCAAGGTTTTTGCGGGTATCGCTTCCTGAGTTGTAGTGTCCGGTACCGTCTTCCCAAATCGTGAACGGATAATCATTTGTGTTATCCCAGATTGGGCCTGTTAACGTATTCAGGTCGAAGCTGGCCGTATTCTCCGGCTGCGTGTATTCAACTGCATCGATATAAACATGCAACAGTTTGTTGGTTTGATCGAACACCACCGAAACCATGTGCCACTCGTTATCCGAAAGCGCAGGAGCCTGAGGCGTTGTTTTTCCGGCCTTCCAGTCCATCCGGTTTCCGTCAGCTTTTGGATCACCCGCAATGTTTACTTGCCAACCGGTTCCGCTGCCACCGGGCACATAAGAGTCGGCGCCATTGGTACACAGCAAAACTCCAGGGTTGCCGCCGCTATCCCAGTCTTTATTGGAGAAGATGGCCGGGTCGGACCCAATTCCTTCCAATTTGAGCCAGATATTGAAGCTGAAATCCTGAGACAAGGCAGGTCTCAACAAATCATGTTTCGGCAGCACAGCGTAGGAGCCGGCGTTAAACATAGCCACCTGACCACGCGTTGCATCAGTTACAAATGTTACTTCAGCTGTGGCATCCTCGCCCAAAACGGCGTCGAAGTGGTTACCGCTGGCATCAGCCAAGTCTGCGTCCATTGGCAGGTAAACAACCAGGTCGCTACCGCTGCCTGAAGTCGTTGTGAAATTCCAGGATGTATCGTTTGTAAATCCTTTAAACGGCTTACTGTCGGCATCCACAAATGAACCGGCATCGATTGTTACATAATAGGCTGTTGCAAACTCAAAAGGCTCACTCAAGCTAATCGTTACAGTTTCATTGTCAACAACTATCGACGAACTAGCTACCGAAAATTCTTCAACAACAGTACCACCGGCGCTGTAAATCGTGATATTTCCCTCGCCCTTTGCTACTTTTGCACTAAAGGTAACTGCCAGTTCGAACAACGACGCATCTTCACTGTCGTCCTCCGGAGACAAAGAAGCAACGGTTGGACCGCTCTCGCCGGCAGTCACAAAAGTCCAGCTTTGACCAGCACCCAAACCTAAAAATTCGTTGCCAACCAAGTCGGTAACAAAGCCGCGCTCAAGTGTTACCACATAGGTTTCATTCGCTGATAAATCTTCCGGATCAATCGTTAAAACCCGACCGTCATCACCAATTTGAACGGCGCTGGAAGTCACAGCGATCGTCTGCGTATCAACCTCACAGGCAATCACAATATCACCTTCTCCTTTCTGGATGTACTCGTCAAAAGTGAGCACCAAGTTGCTTTTCACGGCAACATCTTCGACGCCGGAAACCGGGTTGAAACTTACAACCGTTGGATTCGAGGCGTCGACGGTATGATCGTAATCCTCCTGACACGACACCAGGCTGTAGGAAGTTAAGCCAACAAGGGCAACTCCCCCAAGCCAATATTTCAAGTTCGATTTTTTCATAATCATCTTATTTATCGGGCATATTTGGTTAAATTGTTTTTATAAGCGGGTAAGCGTTACACGAAAGTCTCCCTGTCCGGTTTCACCGGTTTCGGTGTTCTCCCACCCCATGTAAAATGAAATTGTCATTGTAGTTCCGGTTACAACAACCGCGATTTCGTCAACCGGCGAAACGTCCGTTAAGCTGACTGTTGCACTGCTTTCGGTACCTGAAACTGACCAGGTACTTGCAGACGAACTGAAAACAATCGGACAATCCTTTGCTACGAACCGGGCCGGATAACCGTCGTTGTCAGTGGTAAAAACCAAGCGCATATCGCCGAAAATTTCGGTTGGAAGATCATCCGGAGTTTCAATACCCGAGGGGTCACCCCAAGTCCCGTCAATGCGACCTGCCACAAGCTGAACATCATCCAGTTCAGTCGTTGAAATCGGATTTTCCTTACAAGAACTCAATACCATCAGCGTTGCGAAAAGTATTGGAATGATAATTCTAAACTTCAATATTGTTCTCATCGGTCCTCTTTTTAGTTTACTTTAAACAGACGGTATGGCACATTCGATTTCAGCGCATTTCCTTCCAATCCCCAGCTGCTGTCGATGCTTAAACCGAGCAAGCTGAGCACGTTTACCGAAACATCAGTCAACTTCACTGGGTAGTATGGGTGACGCTCGGTAGCAGAGCCAACCAATTCGCCGTCATGTCCGTTTCCGCTGTAATCTGTTATTGTCGTCCCGCGCACTTCATCCAGCTTCAGGTAAAGATCCAACGACGCAAGATTCGGATGATCCGAACTCTCAATGTTTCGCAGATACATGTATTCCTGAATCGTTTCCTGCGAGAGAACATCCGTCCAAATACGAACTTCGTTGAACGATCCCGACCAGTTTGGACTGCCACCACCGTAGGTTTCTGTACCATCCTGCGCTAGACAGATGTAATTATAGGGTGAAGTCATATCATCGGTGGCCTTGTAGGTCAATTTGGAGCTTGTCATTAACTCGCCGTCCTGGTAAACATTACACTCATTTGTTTTATCAAAACTGACAGCCAAATGGTGCCATGTTTCATCTTCAATCGACTTTCCGGAGCCGATATCGTAGCGTTCGCGTTTGGTGTTGGCAATGTTGATTTTCCAGGAAGTACCACTGCGGCAAATTGTGAAGCCCGGATTACCACCCGAGTCCCAATCCTTATCACCAATAATGGAAGGGTCGCTCGAGTTATCGGTGTTGGCCTTAATCCACAATTCAATAGTGAATTTATCCATTCCCTGCAGCGCGGTGCCGTCAATCGGAACCCGAACGTAAGTATAGCTCGTCCCTTTGTTGAGTTTCAAAATATTATCGGCGTTCGCAATGGCATCCATGCTAGCGGCGTCCAATTTTTTATTATCCAAATCACTCCCCGACAAAATAATCGGGACGTTCATTTCTTCCAGACTATTATTGGTTGCAACGCCGGATTCAGTTCCTCCGTGAGTCGACACCAGGAAAATTGCCCAGCTCTCATCGGCATAGCTGTCGCGACTCTCAATTGCGGCCTGCAATTGCTGTATATAGTCGTCGATTTGCTGCACTGCCAGCACATACTGGGCTTTTCGCAATTGATAACCTACTTCCGCACCAGCATCCTGAGGGCCGCTAAACTGAACGAATTCAACATCCAAATCCGATTGCCCAAGCAACTCCAATGATTTCTGCAGCACCTCATCGTCCGACGCGTAATTAAACTTATAATCGGCGTCGGCATTCAACTCTGTATTGATATCAGCATCACGAACAACCGAAGCAATCACAGTTGCTGAACTCAGCGATTTGATACGACTAACAACCGATGGGTAAGTATCGAACTGGTTTCCGGTGAAGGAATCAGCACTGGTTACTCCATGTTTATCGGACTGTACACCGGTAAGCATTGTTGCCCATCCACTGGTTGAATAGGCAGGAAGGCCACCATAACCCGCCATGTTATAACTGGCGTTGTCAATCAGTTTATCAATTCCCGGCGTCGAAGCATAGTCGATGGCCGTGTTAATAATCCCGTCAACGCCAACAACCAATATCTTCGTGTCGGCAGCGGTAACAACCGAAGCCTGATGCGTTAAAATTGCAAACGACATCAGTGCATATAAGTATTTCAATAAATTCTTCATGTTCACTTGTATAAGCGGATTACATAACTACCCGGACGGCCCAGGACAAACGTGAAGCTCTCGCTCTCGTAATCGTAACTCTCCGTACCATCGGTTGTATTTTCAACCGCCCAGGTACAGTAGGTTTCCGACTCTTCCACCGGGAAATCAACACTCCAGATCTCCCCTTCTTCTGTATCATTCACAAAAGTTCCGGCAAAGCCCGATGCCCGGTTCTTCGTGAAGTCAATCCGTTCGCCCGGAAGAGCAACACCATCCAGGTAGCCCACAAACAACACCTCGTTGGGGGAATCGGCCACGCGCTCTATTTCCGGTTCCTGCGCCATGCCCGACGACCAGGATACCAGTTCATATTCGGTAAATTCAATGATGATCGCATCTTCCAGAATCTTACTTCCCGAAGTATTCGAAACCTGAATATCGAAATGGTATTCACCGGCCGGAATATCATTTCCTTGCTGAATCTCGATCTTTCCGGTGTTTTCATTGACCGACACAGCAGGCAGCTCGACCGTATCTGTTTTCAGCGCCAATTCTTCCGCCGATTCATTTCCATCGATCGGTTCGGTGTAACGAACAACGGGAACTGACTGAGTTAGCGATGAAACATCCTGACCGCTGGTCTCGCTGATATTCACTATTTCGAAGGTCAGCGGCAAGGTTGAAGTTGATACCTCAAAATCGCCAATCGTTTGCTCCATGCCGGAAATCGCATATTGTTTCCGGTTTTTGTAATTGATATCCGGCGCAAGGCTACCCGGTTCCGGAATACTGGTGCAGCTAAACAACGAGATTCCCGTAGCAAGCAGTGCCAGAACGAAGCCCGTGTTTTTGATTTGAATATTAAGTAATTTCATTTCTTTCATTTTAGTTGAATCCAAAAATGTGTGTATCTGAATCCAGAACATGGACAACACCATTGGTAGACTTCAAGTCTGAAGAAACCACCGTAACTGACTGGTATTGAGAATCGCCGCTGACATCGAGCGAAAACACAATATGCTGTGCCCCTTGATTCACATTGCCCAGATAATCATCCTGCTGCAAGTTGAAGCGAGCACTGTTTCCGGTCAGCGTCGTAGCATAACTGTATTGGGTCGTTAAATCTTCGCGCAGGATTTCCTGGCTGGGAAGAATGTAGTTCTGCAGGATGACCGAAATTTTAGCCATTTCATCTGCATCAATGTCATTCAACGTCGCGGGCCATTCATCTAAATCGGCAAAAATCAGCTCGAAATAGTTGTGAATAGAATAATCGCGCGGAGCCAGGAATGTATTTCCCGATGCGTTAACCTCGTCTTCCAAACCACAAATCTCGATCAGAGAAACAAGCGTGTCGAATTGTGCTGCGTTTTCTTGCAAATACTCCATGGTAGAAACGCCCAACTCGCCTACGTTGTCATCCAGTACTCCCCCATCGGCATAATAGTCATCGCTACAGCCAAACGCGAAGAGCAGAATTACAAATGAGACACCTATGATTGATTTCATATTTAATCTTTTTCGTTTTTCAACTGTTCATTGTTGTTCCAATTCAACTCAAATACCCCGAAGGCTATTGGTTAAACTGCCAGTAATAAGTTTGAGTCATGTTCGGGTTATTTTCAAAGGCTTCATCAGCAACCGGATAAAATCCAGCACCTTGCGCCTCGTCTGTTGCAGAGATATTTTCGTTAAACTCATGCAAGCGCCCCAAACGAACCAAGTCGTAAACACGATGATACTCCCCAATCAACTCCCGGCGGCGTTCTTCCAAAACCTGCTCAATCAACATCGACTGATCCTCCTTGGTATATTCAGGAACACCGGCACGAGCCCTGATTTTATTCAGATTGACCAAACATTCGCTGAGGTTATTCAAACGAGCATCAGCTTCCGCTTTCAGCAACAATAAGCCTCCATAGCGAAAAACAGGGATTGGGGCATCCATTTGATTATAACTCATATCCTTTGTCTTTCGGAATTTGGCAAACATTATTTCGCGCTCCCCATTTTGAAGCGGATCTGAAAAGATCGGCCGTAATTCACTACTGCTCACCGAAAAATCGATACTTTGAAAGAATGCGGCAACCCGTTTATCAGAACCATCGGTTTCGTAATCTGGATAGATCTCCAAAATTTTCGATTTCGGTACTGCCAGCGATAAATTAGAACGGGATGTGTAGGGATTAGTCAAATAGTAAGTCATAATGTGACCATAGTAACCGGAGTATTCTCCCAGATCAGCGTCGTAAAAAATTTCAAACACTACCTCTTCTGATTCCCCCTCGTCAAACAAATCGCGGAAATCGTCTACCGACGCCAATTTAAAAACGTTGGAATCAATAATTTTTTGAAGTGCATCCGATGCTTTTTGGTATTCTCCCAGCCACATGTAAGCATGGGCTTCCAGCGCCAGAGCAGCGCCGCGCGTTCCGCGCGACATCGACTCTTTAATCGTTCCATCGTTCGACCAAGGCAAGTCGGCTGCGGCAGTTTCTGCTTCCTGAACAACCAGCGTCATCACCGAGTCAATCGATTCGCGACCAAGCGGTTCAACATTACGAGGTGTTAAGTTAATTGGAATATCTCCCCAAATTCGAGCAGCATAGAAGTGAGCCATCGCACGCAGAAAACGGGCATCAGCCAGTAGTTCTGCTTTACGCTCATCCGTCAGGTCCTCCGTGATGTTCGGAACCTCTTCCAACACCAGGTTACACTGCTCGATAACGCGATAGAAAAGACGCCAGTTTGTCATCGGCTCCAATTGAGAGCGCTCTATCAGGTGGTTTTCCATACAAGCCTCCCAGTCTCCGTCGTTATTCGGCGTAATCCAATCGCCCGAACGAGCGTCACCCCAAAAGTAGTGGTCACCCCAGGCACCGTTACGCGTTGTAGAGGGTGTGTCCTCTTTCGTCAAACCGGCAAGCGCCCGGCGAAAAATCGCATATCCGGCGGCAACAGCCCCTTCCGCGTCACTTCCGTTTTGCCAGGCCTGATCCTCCGTTACTGTGTTAATAGGCTGTTCATCCAACCAATCCTGACAACTTTGAGTCAGAATTGCCAGTGTTAGCAGTCCCATCAATATCAATTTGTTTTTCATGTTGTGTTTCATTTTCATCATGCTTAAGATCAATTACAGTCCTAAAGAAACTCCGAAGAGCAGCATCCGTCGCATGGGATAACCATCCGAATCGTCGAAGCCGTCAACAGTGATCAACTCCGCATCGGGACCGCTGTACTTTTGGAAAGTGACAACATTATCGAGCGTGCAATACACCCGAGCCGACTGAAACGGCAGGTGTTTCAACAGACCTTTATTGAAGTTATAGGACAGCGTAGCTGTTTTGATTTTAAAATAGGAGCCGTCTTCAATATACTCTGAGTCTTGCGTAATAATCTGATTCACATCACTCCACGGATTCAAAGTCGGATACTTCGCATTGTCACCACTTTTTTCCCAAATGGAGTAATTATCGAAATTTGGCAATGAAGTCGACCCGGCAAAATCTTTATCAAGACTCAAACGATCCAACAATTCTGTATTGACAATATCGCGGCCAATCACAAAGGTTGATACCACACTCAGGCTGAATCCTTTGTACGAAAAGTCGTTTGTCCAACCACCCGTCCATTTCGGGTTTGGATCGCCGGCATAAATCCGGTCGTCAACATCAATCTGGTAGTCGTTGTTCTGATCCTTAAATTTCCGGTCGCCCACAGCCAAAACTTTATCCTGCAAACCAACCAGACTAGCCCCCGTTTTGGGATCAACCGGGATTTCATTCTCGGTCTGGTAGATTCCTTCTGATTCATAAAAGAAGAAACCGTTCAGTGGATTTCCCACGCGAATAATCGATCCGAAATCAGTTCCCGACGTACTAGTTTTAATGATGTCGGCGTTTCCGTCGGGCAAAGCAACCACGCGGTTTTTGTTATAGGCAAAGTTCAAGCCCATCGACCAATGGAGGTTACCACTCAGCTTCAAGTTGGTATTTAAGGTAAACTCCAAACCTCGGTTCAACACATCGGCAGCGTTGCGATACACCTCGTTGTAACCCGATGTTGTTGGCAAAGAAGTCGTCAACAGAAGACCCTTGGTTAGCTTCTCGTAGGCATCAAATATGAATTCAACTTTGCTATCGAAAAGTGACAAATCCAAACCAACGTTTGTCATTTCACTCTTTACCCAGGTAAGGTCTTCGTTTTTGAAACCATCATACCAGGTTGGCGTGTAGCCGCCAACTCCACCGTAGGAAACCTCCAATAAAGAATTATAAATATCGAGCGAACCTCCGTCCATTACTCCCAAAGCGAGGTAGTCGTTATTCCAGGTTGTTCCGGAGATTCCGTAACTAACACGCAATTTACCGCTGGTTAACCAGTCGAGACCTGAAAAGAGTTTCTCACTCGAAAAGTTCCAACCGCCCGAAACCGAAGGGAAAATCCCCCAGCGATTGGCCTTTCCGAATTTCGACGATCCATCAGCACGGATGGATGCACCAACCATGTATTTTTGTTTGAAAGAATAGTTTACGCGACTGAAGTACGACAAGATGGTGCTGGCAGTATAATCACTGGTACCGATATTGTTATCCGTCGGCCAATCAACTGTTTCAGAAAGTGACGGAGCATCCGAAACACTGCTGACGCTAGTCACCGAACTTTCCGTTTTTTCGGCACTCTGTCCCAACAACACCTGCAGATTATGATTTTCACCCAACATCGGTGTGTAAGTCAATGTATTTTGAAGCAGGACGTTTTTCGATTCACCCACATCACTGCTATTTGAAGCATAAAGCGTACGGCGAGATTCACTGTAATAGTCGCGCATGGCACGAGTATATTCCAAACTCACACTAACATTATAAGCCATACTCTTCAGAAAATTAAGTGTTGCATCCGAACTGAAGCGAATCCGGTCATTCAGGTTCGAATCGCTACCAACACCGTAGACATCTGTTCCCTCTACAATCGGATCATCCGGCAATGGCAGCAAGGATGAATAACTGGTCGATAGAGCATCGGGGTTTTTACTTTGATCGGTGCGCGACACAGCTAAAGTATTGTTTACGACCAGTGCTTTGTTCAAGGCATTAAAGCTGGTGTTGGTCATCAGGTTATAGCGTTTGAAACCGGTGTTAAACAAAATCCCTTTGCTATCCATATAACCCATACTCACACTATACTGACCAAAATCGCCTGCACCACGCACCGAACCGTTGTAGTCCTGTGTGATTGACGTATTGTACAAATAACCTTGCCAGTCGGACGAATTGTTATAAAAAGGGTTTGTTACATCGGTGTACATACTTGGCATGTAGATGCCATACGGAGCATAAAGCTCGTACAAACGGGCCACCTGCTCGCGTTCCTTCACCCCACCGGCAACATCCTGCAACTGCGGAACAAAGTTGATCCCGTAGCGCATGTTGAAGTTAATCTGCGGCCGGCCCCTTTTTCCTTTCTTCGTGGTCACCAGGATTACCCCGTTTGCTGCACGTGAACCGTAAATTGCAGCGGCCGAAGCATCTTTCAACACAACGATATCTTCAATATCATTCGGATCGAGGTCGGCGAGCACGTTAGTACTTGTGATTGCGAAATCGTCGCTGGTGCGCGAAATAATCGGAACACCATCGACCACATACAAGGGATCAGACACAGCAGAACCATCGTCGCGACTTACAGCTGCCAAACCACGAATGATTACCGTGGGGGTAGCACCAGGCTCTCCGGAGTTGATTTGGATGTTAACCCCGGCGATTTTACCCTGCAACATCGACTCAAAAGATTCCGAGGCCTGAGTCTCCGTCATCTCATCCATCTTCACGCTCGAAACCGAGCCGGTAACTTCGCGCTTAATCTGGGTTCCGTAACCAACCACAACAACATCGTCAATCTTCTGATTATCTTCCGACAATTTAATGATGAGTGGCTGTTCATTTTTATATGTCACCTCCAGCGGTTGATAGCCGATGAACGAGCAAATCAACACGTCGCCGGGGGCAAGTTTTAGTTTAAAAGCCCCGAACGCATCGGTGACTGTGCCCTGCGTTGTTCCCTTCCTCACCACCGTCGCTCCAATCAGCGGCTCTCCGCTGCCGTCGGTAACCTTACCGCTCACAAGCTCTTGCGCTCCCGCAACAAACGGAAGCACAAACAGGGCAAGAAGAAAACAAGCTCGTATTATTACTGTCTTCATTTGTTTTAATTTTTCTGTATCGTTTTGTCATCTGTTTACTCCACGGAAATAATTCCCGGAGCTTAGTTTGACCAATATATATTTTGATTCAGAGAGTTACCGCTCATCGTTTCTTGCGAAAGAGGCCAGTAAGCAGCGCCGTTTGCGACATCCTGTGTCGTGAAAACAGTCACCACATCGGCCACTTTTCCGAAGCGGATTAAATCGAAGAATCGCTGTCCGGTTCCCATCAGCAGGCGCTGACGTTCCAAAAGCAAAGCATCCGCGAAACTGTCCTCATCCAAACCTGAATAATCCTCGGTAGCTCCGTCAGCAGCAGCTTGCAGGAAACTTATTGCCTCTACCAAATCATTATTCTTCCAGGCAGCCTCAGCCAACATCAATTGAATATTTGCCGTGCTAAACAGTGGCAAAACAGATTCGTCACTAACTTTTAGGGTTGCCAGTTCATCATCTTCCGAAATGGAAAACATGTTATCCCGACGACTGTCTCCTTCGGGGTAAATTTGGTTAAGTTCCGTGAGCGATATCCAGACCATGCTGCCATCCAGCGGATCTTCGTCAACATCTGTCCGACGATCGTTTCCGGTCGACAAACCGAAGGTTGAAAGACTATCGCTCAATTCCTCTGCTGTAGTAGCTATCAAAGCAGTGTAGGCTTCATCTGAATTTCCAAGCCACAGATCCTCCTGCGCCAACAACGTGATTGCCGAAGTTTTACTAAATCGAACTGCAGTCAAAGCCGTACTTTCAATGCCATCGCTATTCAACAACTTCCATGGAAGCAAATCCTGCGCGGCGCTGGCAAATCCGACTGCTAACTCAACTGCTTCGGTCTCACTCAACGCCGATCCGAAACTGGCCGATTCTGCAGAAAGAATATTGCCCCAGATACGCGCCAAATAGAAATAGCTCATCGACTTCACAGCCAAAGCTTCGCCTTTAAACAGTTTGTATTGGTAGGTTGAAAGGATATCACTATCAGCATTTTCAACGACTTCAAGCATTTCGTTGGCATCGTTGATCGCATCGTAGAAGTAACCCCAATCGGTTACCTGTTGCAAATCGTAGTTGTCAGCCTTCAGGTCCTGCGAAACAACATCGTCGTAGAAATCAACATCAACCGTTAATTCCCCGGTCCTCGCCTCTCCATACATCAGCCATGCATGGTTGGTTACAAGAGCGCGGCGCAAATCCACATATGCACCAATAATCCCTTGTTCAATTTCCTCCGCAGAAGTGTAGTATTCACCGGGTACAGTTTTGTCATCCGGATCATCGAATGTGAGGTAATTATCGCACGATGCCAATACCAGCACTAAAAATGCGAGGCTCACTATTTTTGAAAAGTTTGTTTTTTTCATCTCGCTTGTTTTTAAAACTGAACTTTTAAGCCTAGCACAACCGACAACGGAAGCGGTGTACCTGTGTAGGCCAGGTTATACCGACGAATGCCAGTGATATTTTCATCCGGATTAGAGCCGCTGTATTTGGTTAGCGTGACCAAATTGTCACCCCGCACAAACACCTTCATCGACGAGATCACCATGCTGTTTTCGAACAACGAGCTAAAATCGTAAGCGACCGTCGCACTGCTCAAACGCAGGTAGCTTGCATCTTCAATCGACTTGATGCCTTGATAGGTCACGTTGCCGTCGTCATCCGTTTCAGTAAAATAGTAGGGTGTTTCAGCTTCTTTAACCGGAAAATCATCTCCAATCAAATCTTCGCTGTAGCGGCTGTCGAACGACTCGGCCACGACATCAGCTCCCAGTGAATAGGTAAACAGCACGCTGGCCGAAAGCTGTTTGTAGCGAAACGTATTCGCGAATCCTCCCCAAACATCGGGAGCACTGTCGCCAATTTTAACAGGTTGTCCGTTTTCAAGGGCAATAAAGGAGGTCAACGCATCGTCATTCTCCAGCTGACTGTATTGACTCAAACTGGTTCTTTCAATATCATCCGGCAAACCGATGACTTTATTCTTCGACGACGTCAGGTTCAGGTTCAGATCCCATCCAAACGAATCGGAATTAACCAGTTTCGCCTGCAAGTCGAATTCGATGCCGGAAAGGCCAAGCTCTGCGCCTGTCTCATATTGATAGTCTACCCCGCTGATGTTTGGCAAGTAGCGCAGGTAGGTAAAATCCTGGTAGTTTTTGCTGAAATATTTAACCGAAACCGAAAGCGCACGAGCTACTTCGTAGGTTAAACCAGCATCAAACTGGGTAATATCAACGCTTTTGGCATCCTTAAACGGTCGATACAATGTTCCCACACCCAATTCGGTGCCACCATAATAATCGCCGTAAGCGGCCAATTCGCCCTGGTAGACTTCTTCAGAAGCTAACGCTCCGGTCTTTCCAACTGCCAAATTCACTTTCAGCGGCAGTCCGAGTGAATGATTCAACTGGTAGTCGATCCCCAAAGCCGGGTACAGTGCCCATTTCGAATCATACAAAGAACTTCCGTCGGCACGTAAAACCAAACGCGCGTTCAGGTCTTCAAAAGCCTTCAGATTCCAGGTACCGTAGTACGAAACCAAACGGTTCTGCACATGTTCCGAGAAAGCATCGGTTTGGGAAGCATTGTAACCGGTTACGACCTTCACGAAATCGGAACCGCCGTCTTCCATGCTTCGCTGTCCGTCAACCGAGGTCAGACGATTATCCACCGTACGAATTTCGTTACCAATCGTCATGTCTAGTTCGCTGCTATTTCCAAGATCTATTTGGTAATTTAAGCTGGTGTTAATCGTCATCAGCTGTCGTTTGTAAGCGGCGCTGTAAGCAAAAATGCTTCCATCCAGTATGTTCGACGGAATATATAAATCGCGGCGAGCGCTTTCATACGACACACCAACCAGCGATTTCAGGCTTAAAGCTGAGCTAAACCGGTAGTTTAAATCGAGCGATGACAACAGCGCCACATTCCGCTTTTTATCCATAAAAAAACGTTCGCTATCGATAACCGGTAAATCCAGCTCGCGGTTATACTCTCCGGCATACCGGCCGTCGCGCCCCGCCAAAGTCAAGTTATTATAAAACTTGGTCGTGAATTTGTCGGTGATATTGTATTTGGCATTCAAAAACAAGGATTGCCGCTCGGATTTGGTATCGTCAATTATACCTTCATCGTGATGGCTATTTACACCAAACAAATACGACCCGTAGCTACCGCCACCGTCAATTAAAAGGTTTTGCTCGTGAAGTAACGATTGCTTGTACACTTCGCGGCGAGCCATCGTGTTGAAACCATAAAAAGCATCCTTTTTATAGTCGAAGTCACCCGTGAAATTGACGCCGGCAAAGCCGGAAGCCAACACATGTAACGGTCCGGTTTTTCCGGCTTTCATTACAATATTGATAGCACCGTTAGGCGCTTGAACGCCGAGAGCAGCCAATCGGTCAATGTCCTTGATGATTTCAATCCGTTCAACCTGCTCCGGCGAAAAGTACGACAGGGGGTTAATCGCGGTGATCTCTGAGGGGCTCGAAATAATCGGAACACCATCAATCATAACAAGGGGCATGGTCGACTCGTCGGTTGGGTCGATGCTTAAACCGCGCAGGTTCATAATCGATTGCATGCCTGGTGTACCGGTCCAGCTTTTGATGTTTAAGCCGGACACCTTACCTTGCAATACATTCTCGAGCCCGCTCCGGTTAGTCCAGCTTGTGCTGTCCATAACAACTGCCTGTTGAGCCTTTGAGCTAATGGTGCCAGCCAGCTGAAAGACAGTCATAACAAGAAGTGTTTTCAGATAGGATTTGGAATAAAATTTCATATCGTTCGTGTCAATGTTTATTCAAACGAAATATTCCGGTACAGAGCGAGGTACTGCTCCAGTCCGTCTATATCAGACAATTGCGCTTCAAACTCTTTGGTGTCGACAAAAAAGATAGAATACGACTTTCGCAAACAATCTTTCATTACTTCGGCAGCCTCTTCGCGGGTGTAGGTTCCTTCTTTCACGGCCTTTTTCAGCAGTTTATTAATTTGAAGAACCGAATTGTAAATGACAGGCTTTTGAACCTCCTGAAAGGAACCACCGCCGACCTTGTCATTTTTATCGGCGACGTAGGTTTGGCGAAAAATGTAGTATAAAACAGAAACGTCTTCTCCCAGGAAATGGGGCGATACGAGCGCCTTATCAATCGAAGAGGTATCGGGATCCTGATAGTGCGAAAAATGAAACTCGGGCAAAGTCGTTCCTTCACGCACTTTCTTCGTTTGTCCTTCTTCTGCAAATGCGCCTCCCAAAAAAGGAAACATAAGCATGACTAGAACGGTCATCTTTTTTAACATCAGAGATTTCATGAATGGTTATTTAGTAATTGTACATGTCAAATATTCCGGCAAAAAGTAATAAGCTGGGTCACCCCAAAGCCTAGGTTTCTGGTTGCGTTTTGGTCAGAGTTTCCAAGTTTATGCGACCTGGTAGAAGTTTACTATTAGTAAACATTTTTTACTAATTTCTCTCTCAAAGGAATTATTATCGAATTACAAGCGAATTGAACATTCATTAATTAACCATTAAACAAACGATTATAGCGATTATATCCGATAGGTTTATTTCGGGAAGCATAAATAAATGTTTACTTATTGTAAACACATTCATCTGATTTTCTTTCTTAAAATAGGAAGTCAAAAAGAGCTATTGAGCTTATGTTGTAATCAGAATTTAAAATGATCGGAACACATTAAAGAGATCAGAATTGTCTTTTTATAATATTCACCATAACATTGCTTATTAACAGACAAGATCTGCATCTAAACAAAATATTCTTTCAAGTATACTCGTGCATTTCGGAGGTCGAATCTGATTCACGAATCAGGAGAGAATTAAAACGTGCTTCGGCCGTTTCCTTAGTGAGGCAGCCGCTATTTTGCCGAAACAGCAAGAGAGTATAAATAATTTCGGGCACGCCCGATAAGGAAAGTGCATATGGTACAGATTGACTGTCAGACAGCCTGTAAAAGCGAGCTGGAGTCAATATTCAATCATGAAAACAAAAACCAGAGTACAATAATCAGTGGAAATAAAAAAAGCCAGCAACCTTCGAAAAGTTATTTGCTGGCTTTTGGGAAATATGGCAGTTTTTTAATCAGCTTGCCAATAAAAACAAGTCTAATTGACGATCAGGATCGCGAGACCACCTTATAAATCTCGTCCCAATCATTCGTAATTGAAACACAAAACGCGTCGAGGTCATTCTCATTAATTTCACCTTTCAATGAACCATCGTTAATCAGGATCCCTTTGGTTCCCAAATTTCGAGCAAGCATCATGTCAGTAACCCGATCACCAATCACATAGCTATTTGCCAGGTCGTAACCACCATTCATATATTTTGTAAGCATGCCGGTTCCGGGCTTGCGTGTAGTTGAGTTGTCTTCCGGATAATGCCGGTCGATGAAGATTTCATCAAAATCAACCCCTTCATTTGAGAAAGCACGAAGCATCCAATGATGCACCGGCCAAAATTTCTCTTCCGGGAACACGGGAGTTCCCAAGCCATCCTGATTAGTGACAATCACCAACTCGTAGTCTAAATTCTGCTTGATCTTGTGCATATTCCGAAAAACCTTCGGCAGAAACTCCAGTTTTTCGAACGAGTCAACTAATTCATCATGTGTTTCGTGAATCAACGTTCCATCTCTATCAATAAACAATACTTTTTTCATTTCAATAATTTCTTAAAAACGACATTTCAACAAAACATTACATGCCTCCGCAAGTTCTTCCACCTGCAGCGACGAATGCGATTCTGAAAGAAGACTATTTCAACGCCTCTCCCTCCGGATTACCGGTGCGTAAATCAAGCGACATCTTCAGTGCAACACCGCTGATTCTTTTCTCAAATGATTGTTCGATTAAATAATTCAAAATGGTAGCTGCGCCTTTCGCGCTCAAACCACTTGCATGAATATTCGATATGCAGTTTCGTCTTTCATCTGTCAATCCCAGGCGAGGGTTGTAAGTTGTGTAGATGCCCATACTATCGGGAACCGATAAACCAGGGCGCTCACCAACAAGAACAACTGAAAAATGCGCTTGAAGTAATTCACCAATCTCGTCACCAATGGCAACCCGTCCCTGCTCAACAACGGCAACTGCTATATCGAACCTGGATTTGAGCACAGGAATAATCTGCGTTATAAGCTCAATTGAACTCTTGTTGACCGCATCCGCCGAAAGACCATCCGTTACTACAAAAACGATATCACAAGTCTGCTTAATCGATTGCAGCAAATCAATATCCGACTCGCGCAGTCTTCTTCCGAGATCCGGGCGAACCAGGTACTCATCCCTGCTCCTGATTTTGCTCGACAATTTAAATACCGGAACATCCAGCGATGCAATCGCCTCGCAAAGCTGGTCGGTTTGGAGTTCCGAATAGATGGCATCTTTGGCTTCGGCGCAGGCCAACCGAAAGGCCAGCACTTCGCGCAAAGGCAAACTTCCGCCAACGTGCCCCAAGGCAATCCGAGCCTTACTGTGAACCTTCAATTCGCTCCATGAATCTTCCAGCACAACCGATCGTTTTCCGTTTAGAGGCAATTTCTCCATAACTAAAGATTCTCCAACAATTTATTTGTGCCGTTCATAATTTGCCTGTTACCTCTGCCGTCAAAAATTCCCATCGTCTGCAACCACTGTTCAAACTCAGGAGATGGCTTTCGATCCAGAACACTGCGCAGATACATGGCATCATGAAAAGAAGCAGATTGGTAATTCAGCATAATATCGTCCGAACCGGGAACACCAATAATGAAATTGACGCCGGCAACACCAAGCAGAGTCATCAGGTTATCCATATCGTCCTGGTCGGCATTGGTATGATTGGTATAACACACGTCAACACCCATTGGCAAGCCCATCAACTTACCGCAAAAATGGTCCTCCAAAGCCGCCCGAATAATTTGCTTACCATCGTACAAATACTCCGGACCAATAAAACCAACAACCGTATTCACCAGGAAAGGATTGAATTTGCGGGCCACTGCATAGGCACGGGTTTCGCAGGTTTGCTGATCGACTCCCCAGTGGGCATTCGCGGAAAGAGCCGATCCCTGGCCAGTTTCAAAGTACATGACCTGGTTGCCCACCGTGCCGCGATTTAAACTGGTTGCCGCATCTTCGGCTTCCTGCAAGATCGATAAATTAACACCAAAGGAAGAGTTGGTCAATTCGGAGCCGCCAATCGACTGAAAAACCAAATCGACGGGCGCTTTATGGATGATGTCTAAAGTTGTGGTGACATGACTGAGCACACACGATTGGGTTGGGATTTCGTATTGAAGCCGAATATCATCGACCATCCTGAGCAGATCTGCCACAATTTGAGGGCTATCTGTTGCCGGGTTAATTCCGATAACGGCATCACCGCAACCGTACATTAAACCATCGACAATGCTGGCTGCAATTCCGGTTTTGTTATCAACCGGGTTGTTCGGTTGCAAGCGAACAGAAAGCGTTCCTTTTAGGCCGACCGTCGTTCGAAACCGGCTGATCACTTCACATTTGTGTGCCACCTTGATGAGGTCCTGGTTTCGCATTATTTTGGAAACCGCGGCTACCATTTCCGGGGTTAACCCGGGACCTAAGCGGGTCAGGGTAGCTGTTGTCGCATAATCGGATAAAAGCCAATCCCGAAATTCGCCCACGGTAAGATCCGATATCGGCTCAAACGCTTCTTTATCGTGGTCGTCGATGATCAACCTTGTGATTTCATCTTTTTCGTAGGGAATCAAATCTTCATTCAGAAAATTTGCCAGGGGCACTTCGCTGAGCGCATACTGTGCGGCAACACGTTCTTCGTTGGTGCTTGCAGCGATTTTAGCCAAAGCATCCCCGCTGCGAAACAAGGTCGCTTTCGCCATCAGCACTCTCAAATTATCAAACAAATATCTCGTGTTCTTCAACGAAAAACTGTATTCCATACCCTAATTTACTGAATATCGATTATCCTCAAAAAATTCGTCAATTTTTCCGCCGTCGTTCAATCAAGAATTAATATTTCAGCATAAAAACACTGTAAAATAATAGCTTACCACCACTCGACAATGAAAAAGCGGAGTCACTAACCCATGACTCCGACACGATCCAATCACTTAGGGGAGTAGTACAACATGGTATCGGACAAATCACCTTGGCGAATTCTCAGACTCGACAAACCGACTTCCAACTCCTCACCCATATAATCTTCGAAATAGAGTAGCGTTATTTTATGAAACCCTTTCGAAAGGTTCGCGGCCCCTTTTCGCAAGCGCGCACTGTGTCCGCCATCGTTGTCAACGATTAGCTGATCATCAATCGACAAGGTTGCGCCATCATCTGAAAGCAGATAGAACCGGTAAGTTTGTGTTTCCGGCACTTCAATATAACCTTCAAACTTGAAGGCAAAATGATCCTTTTGCTTCGCTTTTTCCAGTGAAAAATTATTTGTGGTACCAGTTTCAATCAGTGGTAATTTTTCAATTTCGTTCACGGTCTCAACCGGCCCTTCGTAGTAGCGATATTCCAGTCCCTGTTTCAGCGTTGCCTTGTCCAATTCAATTGCAGGCAGAGGTGCTTCTTCCAAGGCTTGCTGATTACCATCATTAGGATAGACGAAAAACAGATCTTCTTCGCGCGGCGTTGAAATCCAGCTTTTAAAATGAAAATCATTGGCATGCAGTTCGATCACCCGTGCCCCGTTTCTCAAGTCTCCGTACGCGTAAGTTCCGGTGCAACGGCCATAAGCCAAAGCCACATCCTGGTAAACGCCAACGTAATCGTTGTTGTGATCGTGGCCACAAAAAGTGCCGATCACATCCTGCTGTTCAACAAAAGCAGCGAACAAACCAGAGTTAAGCTCAGGAGATGCGACACCTTCTCCTTTGTGGCCAAGCAATTCGGAGCTTTTCGCAACCTCCCGATATTCCATCAGCGGAATATGCAGGAACGCGTACGATGGCACCGGCAGATCGCTGTGCAACTTCCTATATTCATCCGACTGCTTGCGATACCATTCAATTTGATCCGTTTTGACCCAATTGTAACTACCCGGCATGTACGAACTGCAATAGGCGTGAGAGTCGAAAAAATAAAGAACCGAGCCAATGCTCTGGTCTTTCGTGTAAACAGGAAGCGAGAAATTGCCTTCTCCCGAAAGTCCGGGCACTTCCTTGTTGATGTTATAAGGCAAGCTCTCAACAATCTCGTTGATTTCGCTGCGAGGTGTGTCTCCCTCCGAATCGTGGTTTCCGTAAGTTGAAATCCACGCTAATTTTCGGTCAACCATGGGTTGAATCACTTCCTTCCACCCGCGAACCGGATCACCCGCCGTTACAATGTCACCGGTCAGAACCACCAAATCCGGTTTTTCTTTATCCAAAATCACCGACATGGTTTGCAAGGTAAGCCCATTGGCTGGCATGCCCGGCTCCCAGTGGATATCTGTAAACTGAACGATTTTATAGGTGCCGTCTTCCCGGAAATTCAATTTTACTTCTGCCTTTTTCGTTTTCGCCTGAACCCCAGTAAAAGGCGCCAGGAAAACAATCAGAAAACTAAAAAGGAAGGTTTGTATCGTTTTCTGTTTATTCATCTTTATATCGTTTATAGCTATTTCGTGACTCCAAGACCATTGCGGCATCCTCGGCCGAGATCGAAACGCCCATGTATTTCTGCAGGTTTTCCTGAAGCGATTCAACCGTCTTCGATTCAGTCAGAATACCGGAAAGCGATTTGGTTTGACGAGTCAACTCAGTCTGATAGTCTTTAAATGAAAGTGGATTGGTGATATTTGTCCAGGTACCTCCAGCCGGAAGTTCCACCCGATCTTCCTGTTCCTTCGGCATCTTTTTGTAAGCAATTTCTAATCCTCCGGTTTCGTGATCTGCTGTGAAAACCAGCAGTGTCTTTTCCGGATTTCTGGCATAGAAAGCATAAGCCGTTTCCAACACACGATTCATATCCTCAACAGCCTGGTAAACAGCTCCCAAATCATTGTCATGGGCTTCCCAATCGATGCGGGCACATTCGATCATCACCATGTAAGAATGATCATCCATCGAAATCATCTCCAAAGCCTGTTGCGCCATATCCTCAACCATCGGAACTTTAGCATTATTTGGCCCGCGGTCGATTACCGGCGGCAAACCACCGCCACCAAACAGGCCAATGAGTTTCCCATCTTTCGGAGCATTTTGCATTTGTTCCTTCGTAAAGCACAGGTTATACTGATCGGCAGCAAATGCCGCAAATAAGTTCAGTGAATCATTTCGGGCTGAAGTGTACGTAACACCATCGGTATCGAACAGCTGGCTAACCTCCTGCCCTGCCGGAATGAACTGCGAGCCTCCGCCACCAAGAACCACATCCGCCACTTTTCCCTCAAACAGTTGTCGGGCAATGTCACTTTCCAAATCCCGATTCAGGCTATGCGCGTAGAATGCTGCAGGTGTGGCATCGGTAATGCCGGCATCAGAAACAACCGCTGTTTTAAAGTGATTCTTTTTGGCCAAAGCCATGGCACTTTCCATCGGCTCTCCATCCCGGTTCATCCCAACCATGTTCATGCGTGTCTTTTCACCGCATGCCAAAGCCGTGCCGGAAGCTGCCGAGCCCGTCACAATCCCCTCGGATGTACAGGTATAGTTGAAACCGCAAGCACCTTCCCGCATGATTCGTTCAAACATTGTTGGTTCCTGATTACCGGTAGCCCGGCGCATATAAATTGGCAGTGCCATATGCATGTTTCCCATGCCGTCACCGATCACATAAATCACGTTCACACCGTCAGCAACGGCTTCTTTCACAACCCGACCAATTGAGTCGTTGTGTACAATGCCGTTCAATTTATTCAGGTATTTCGACGGGCCTACCGCGCCAACCGGAACCGGTGCTGCTGTATGAAAGTTCGTACTCCACAACACCTGACTCTGCTGACTTTGAAGTCGGTTCAAAAGGATCTGCGACGTTGCACTATGTGACCAATAGGTCGACTCGAGCTCAACTATACGCTTGTTGAACCTAGCTTCTTCATCACTGCCCGGGTTCGAACAGGCCAATACTCCTCCCAGGCATAGTATTGACAAACTATACCGAACTATATCTTTTCTCATTCTAATTTTCTTTTTCTTGTTTACTTGCGGGATTCGAATTTTCCAAGCTCTGCCGGATCATCACACCCGATTAGATCAACACCGGCGTCTTTTAGCGTTTGCCAAACACGATTACGAATCTCTGCCGGTTTATTCGGGTATCCCCAAAAACGAATTATTTTATGCTCCCGATGGCAATGGTCAACAAAGCTTTTCAGTTTTGTCAGCTCTGCTGCGGATATTTCTGCAGTTCCATCCCATTGAAAAAAGTTTGTCCAATCATCGCTCAACAATGGAATCAAACTCTGCTTGGCGGCAAATGACTCTTCATCCAGACGACCATCAATAAAACAATATCGCTGTTTCTCCGCGGCAACCGCTTCAATCGGCCGATCTCCCGACAGGATAATGGTTACAGCTTTCTGATTTATCTGCTTCCCCTTGATTTCGGTGAGCATTGACTGATACTGCGGCAATACTTTTTGTAGTTCCCTGTAAGTTTCAAGCCCGTGATCTTTTATGTCAATCATCAAAACGATCGGGCTGAAATCTGCTCCTTTTTCTTCAATTATCTTTTTCAGGGGATCCAAATACAGTGAACTCAGCGTACGCTCCGGCTTCAGCTCATCCAAACTGTGTCCGACCAGCAATACGCCGTCACGCAGAAAAACATCTGCCTCAACACCGACCATTCCCGCGTCCAACGCGTCCAGCAAGGGGCGTTTATTCCAGTAATCGTTATGCGCATGACCTCCTTTGAAAACCAGATCCTGGGCGAATGCCTGAACCGAAACCAAAAGAAATAAGCAAACGATGATTCTATTTTTTATCATATGGAAAACATTTAGGCAGTTGTTGATAAAACAACAACTGCCATATGTTAATGAACTAATTCAACTTAATTCCGGGTTACCCAACAATCCCGATCAATATTAATAACCGGCATTTTGAGTCAACGCTCCGTTAGATTTCGTAATCTGATTTGATGGATAAGGGAATACCATCATGTAATCCTGGTAAGTTGCCTTATTTTGGTAATCTCCATAGTCGGCAATGACGAAAGCAGATTCCGGATCTGAACGATCTTCGTACTGACGAACTCGTGGGTGTGCATTTAATTCAGCATTTGCTAATGCTTTGATAGTCGCATCGGAAGAACGGTTCCAACGTTTCAGGTCGAAAAGGTGGTCTGTAAATTCAAATGCCAATTCGCAACGACGCTCGTGGTAAAGATCGGCCATTGTGGGCGTGTGATCCAGTGATGCAATATTCGAGCGGTTACGAATTCTGTCCAAATCCGTTTTTGCACTTGCGGCATCACCCGTCATCAAATAAGCTTCAGCACGGAACAGCAACATGTCGGCAAAACGAATCAAAGGAAAATTGATACGGGCAGTTGGCCAGTCACCGTTGGTATTCACATAACCTGCTTCATCAGCATCGGCATATTTAAACGGATCCATGTATTTATTAATCATGAACCCTGCTTCAACATCCGATGTAGAGTAGAAGTTGCGGGTTTCTCCCCAGAACTCAAATTCCTGGTTATATTCCAAGATCGAGCGAACCAAACGATCGTTACCTTCACCATCTTTCAACATTTCTTCATAAATGTCATACGATGGTTTGTTTTGTCCCCAACCGTTGTAATATCCCCAACCTTTGTTTTCGAGAATAACACCCGGGAATTCGCTACCACCACCGTTAGAACCACCGGTTGACGGAATTGACCAGATGTATTCTTCATTCCAAAAATTATCGAAATCAGATGAGAATACTTCGTCTAAGCTCGAGGCCAGGTCGCGTCCATATGTCGTTTCAAGCGAGTTAACCATGCTGATTACATTGGTCCACTGAGACTCGTCCCAAGTAGCCCAGTAGGCGTAAACCTTTGCTTTGTAAGCAACAGCAGCAGCCTGATGAGCACGCCCCTGATCAGCAGCCTCATAATCCTCGAAGGCAGGAAGATAGGCAATTGCGTTGTCCATATCTTCAATGATATACTCGTAGTTGTCGACTACCGATGCTTGTTGTGGAGGAATCGAGTTATCGTATCCATCTGCAAAATCCTCGTAACGAACAAAAGGTACACCTTGATCGGTAGTTCCGTAACGGTAGGCAATAATGAAATGAGCCATTCCCCGCATGAAATATGCTTCGCCCAAACTGCGTGTTTCAATATCGGTCAATCCCGATGCTGTTTGCTTGTCCAAAAGCTGCTCGATTACCCAGTTGGCTTTAGCCATTAACTCGTAAAACAAATTGAAATTGTTGCTCAACGGACTTTCGTCACCAGTGTAATTCAGTGTCGCCAGCGTATTGTAACTACGGGTACGTCCCCACACGATATCACAGGCTCCGCCTTGCTCCCAAAACAGGTCACGGCCGTAAGAGGTTTCTTTATGCAATGGTTGATACAAGGCTGTAACCGCGTCAATGGCTTGCTGATCGTTCTGGAAATAATTCGATATTGTCGCATTCCCTTCGGGCTGCACATCCAGAAACTCGCTGCACGAACTGAGCACAGAAGCCAGTAAACCAACAGCGACTATATATTTATACATTTTCATGATTTTCAATTTTAATTCTGATTGTTGTCTTCGTTGATTAATATGTAAGTTTCAAACCGAAGGAAAGTACACGTGATACAGGATAAGTCATTGTATCATAACCGCCATTTTCCGGATCCATTCCCGAGTATTTTGTAAAGGTAGCCAGGTTTTCACCACTGAAATAAACGGACATTTTACTACTTCGTTGACTCAAATGAGGCACTTTCGTAATCAAGCTGGTCAGGTCGTAAGAAACAGTTACGTTTTTGATACGCAAGTAAGACGCATCCTCCAGGTACCAATCAGAAGGAGTTGAGAAGTTTCCGTTTGGATCGGATTTCGAAAGACGTGGAATATCAGAAGAAGTGTTGGTTGGACTCCAGGCATTCAGAATTTCAGTTGAACGGTTGAAGTTTCCTTCCACATCACTTAAGATCATACCTTTCGCTACATATAAAGATTGAGCTCCTGAAACACCTTGTAACATTGCGCTTACAGATAGGTTTTTGTAAGTGGCGCCCAAAGTCAGTGCATAAGTCAAGTCGGGAGTAGCGTTGCCCATATACTGGCGGTCATTCGTCGTATTGATTTCACCATCGCCATCGTAGTCTACAAATTTCAAGTCACCGGCAACAGCATCCGGCTGAATACGCTCTCCATCTGCATTTACATAAGCAGCAGCCTCTTCATCCGATTGGAAAATCCCGTCGGTTTTAACCAGGTAGTAAGAATTCAAAGGTTCTCCTTGTCCTGTTCGATACATGTATGGCAGGAATCTCCAGGAGCCATCTCCGGTCCAAACTGCAGCAGTGCCATCCGAGTTCTTGATACCAGTATCCGACACCCAGTTTTTCAGAGTAGCGAAGTTACCGGATACGAAGTAGCTGAAATCGTCATTAATCTTATCGCTCCAGTTGAACTGTAACTCAACTCCACGGTTACGAACCTCACCTTGGTTTACATACGGAGCATCTAGACCTATCGTAGACGGGAATTCAAAAGTTTGTGTTTGGATGAGGTTAAATGTACGTTTGTCAAAATAGTCTAACGACAAAGAAAGACGATTTCTGAACATGTCTACATCCACACCTAAATCCGTTTGTTCCGATGTTTCCCAAGTCAGCTCCGGGTTAAGCGCCTTATAGTTGTATACACCTGTTCCCCAGATCTCACCGGCTGTAACACCATATTGACCTGATTCACTCCAGGTATTCTCCTGCGTTCCAAGAACAGGCGAGCTGTAGTTGTGAGTAATTGATCCAAGGTTTCCAACACGCCCCCATGAACCACGGAATTTAAGCAGTGAAATTAAATCGCTTTTCTTGAAGAATTTTTCATTTGAGATTTTCCAACCAACAGTTGCTGCCGGAAAATCACCGTAGTTATAGTCTTGGTCCAAACGTCCAGCATAGTCACGACGCCATGAAGCTGTTACAAAATAGCGATCGTTGTACGAATATGCCAAACGGGAAATAAGTGATACGTTCGCATCAGGGCCGCTGCCATCAGCGTCTTCTAAGTAATCAGACGCACTAATAGAGTTAGCGTAAGCCAGATATTGAAGTATTTCCGATTCGTCTGCAAACCCAGTACCCGTCACAGTCATTCCACGTGGTTCGTAATGATCAGCTGTTGTTGAGATCAAAGCACTCAGGTTGTGCTCACCAAAAACACCATCATAAGTCAAAGTGTTCTCTGTTTTCAAGGCATCAGTACGATAAGTCGATTCTGTCAAACTGTTTGAGGTATCAGGTTTACCAACTTCATCACGTATTGGCGTAAAATTTTTGTAATACTGTGTTTCTAAGTTATAGGAGAACCGGCTCGCAAACTTCAATCCCTGAACAACATCTTTGATTTCAAGGCTGGTAGTTGTCCAGGCGTTGCTGATCTTATTGTAGTTGTTGTCAGCTTTCAATGTACGAACCGGGTTTACCACGTCGCCGTGAATATCCGAATAGTTAGAACCATATTGGGCAATGTAATCCGGATCTTCAGTTGTTGTTCCACCATAAGAACCATCCAGCGGATTGTAAACTGTTGCACTGCGAGGCATATAAAGAGCCGACAAAATTACACCCGAGTATGCACTCTCGGTATCTGTTCCGCGACTTTGTTTGTTTGCCCACACAAAATCCTCTGTAATGGTTACCCACTTATTCAGTTTGAAACTACTATTATAGCGGGTTGTCAGATTTTTATTGAAGGTATTGATCAAAGTACCGTTGTCATCACTGTAGGCAAAAGACAAGCGATGTTTAAAGCTATCCGTTCCCACATTCAAGGCAACGTTATGACGTTGGTAAGTCGCCGTACGGAAGATGGCATCCATCCAGTCGGTACGGGTTGTTGCAATCCATGGGTTAACATCTGTATCCCAACCAGTAGGAAGAGACAAGCCCGCATTCGCATAAGATTGTGTACGCATTGCGATTTCTTGTTCCGCATTCAACCCCTGAGGCAGGTTTGTTGCAGTGCGTGCACCGAATACTGCATCGTATGTAACTGTAGGTTCACCTTTTTCGGCTTTCTTGGTTGTCACCAAGATTACACCACCGGCTCCGGAGTGTGCACCATAGATTGCAGCCGACGCGGCATCCTTTAAAACAACAATTGAAGCAATATCATCCATTGAAGCCAAAGGAGCTCCCGGAATTCCATCGACTACCCACAATACGTTATCACCCCCCTGTGATCCTTGTCCACGAATAACAATAGAAGGAGTTGATGTTGGGTCACCACTGGTTGCACTAACCGTAACACCGGCAAGCTGTCCCTGAAGCATACTTTCAGTAGAAGCTACCGGGCGTTTAACCAACTGCTCCGTATTATCAATCACACCAACTGATGCAGACAAGTCTTGTTTACGAGAACTTGTTCCGTAACCCAAAACAACTACGTCATTAATAACCTGGTTGTCTTCTTTCAGAATGATCTGCAGGTATGGTTTGTCAGCAACAACCTCTAGCGGCTGATAACCGATAAACGAAACTGTCAAAATTGATCCCTCCGGCACAGAAAGAGAAAACTTTCCATCCAGATCCGTCACCGTACCGATAGTGGTACCTTTAATAGCGACACTTGCTCCAATTAGTGGCTGGTTGCCTTCGTCAAGAACCACCCCCGATAGATTGGTTTGAGCAAACATCCACAAGGGGAATAAATGCAGCAAAACAAAAAAACATAGATTTTTCATACTTAAACTAAATTTTGATTTGGACTTTAAACCGAAATTTTAGGCTCAAAAGGGCAAACCTTTTCGGTTCGGTTAGGATAAAATTAGGCGGTCCAGGCCTCAAACGAGGGTGAATATTCTTGCGAATGGGGAGACAAAACTTGCAATAGGGGCATATTTTGAGCAGAAATGGTGGACAAATCTGACTTTAATAATTGCTTAACCCCCAGCTGATTATTCTTTAACGAGATATTTGCTCCCCTCGCCGTATTTTCGCTTGAAATTTTGACGGCGTTAGCCCGGTTTCCTTCTGAAAACAGCGACTAAAATATTTCGGATCTGAAAATCCAACCAGATGACTGACCTCGTTAATCTGAATTCCATCATCAGACAGCAGTTGGCGCGCACGCTTTATTCGGGTTGAACGAATAAACTCGGTTGGCGTTAGTTGCATCAACTCCTTTAACTTTCGGTAGAGTTGCATGGAACTTACCCCACAGGCGTCAGCCAGCTGTTGCGGATCCAGGTCGTCGTTCATCATCTCGGTTTCCATCACATCCATCAGCTTTCGGATCATTTTTTCGTCGTGACTTTCCAGTTGAGGTTGGTTTGGTTCAACAATCGGCTCGATCACTGCCTGACGATTTTTATAGTCGGCCTGCTCCAACAGTCGGTTTATTTTCAACAGAAGCAATTCCGGGTCGAATGGTTTTGCAATAAACTCGTTCACACCTGTCAGGTATCCCTCCTTCACATTTCGGAGTTCGCTCATCGCCGTGAGCATGACAATGGGTAAATGCCGGAATCTGCTCTTGCGTCGAATCTCTCGAACCATTTCAATACCATCCATTTCGGGCATGATCCAGTCGGTCACCACTGCTTTTACATGCGGATGCTTTTTCAGATATTCCAAACCTTCGCGGCCATTATTGCAAACCTGCAGCCGGTAGTTTTGACCGATAATCTCTTTCAAATATGCTTGCAGCGTCGGATTGTCCTCAACAAGCAATACTTCCACCTGATCGGTTTCGTCCGTTTGTTCAAAATCTTTTTCACCTTCAGTTACGCCCAACAAATCTGGTAACGAAAACTCAGGATGGACTTCCCGTTCTAATGGAAACTCCAGTTTAAATTTACTTCCCTTTCCTTCTTCACTCTCGACCTGAATGGTGCCGCCAAGCAAATTCACGTAGTCTTTCACGAGCGAGAGGCCGATCCCATTTCCTTTTTTACCATTTGTTTCCGACTTACCAATCTGGTAATAACGTTCAAAAATAAACGGGATGCGGTCGGCAGGAATACCAATACCGGTGTCTTCAACGGTTAATATGAAATTATGCTGTTCCACACTCGCGCGGCAATTAATCTGTCCGCCCGTTTGAGTAAATTTTAGCGAGTTAGCCAGGATATTGTAAATAACCTGCTTCAACTTTCCGTAGTCGAATCGGTAATCGAAATCCTCTCCGCTGCCTGCAAAATCCAAATTGACCCCGGTTTCTGAAGCTCGACCTTGAAAAGACTCGACCACACTTCGGCAATGATCCAGCAGTCTGCCATTGGTCAAAACGAGTTTTTGGCCGGCCGATTCCAGCTTATTGCGATCAAGCACCTGGTCGATCAGCTGCATAATATATTCCGCATTGTTATAAATCGATTGGACTTTGTTCCGCGAAAAATGAGTCGTTTTGGGATCATTCATCATTTCAACAGCCGGCCCGTAAATGAGCGAAAGCGGTGTACGGATATCGTGCGAAATGTTGGTGAAGAAAATTTCTTTCTGTCGGTTCGACTCCTCCTGGCGATCATACATTTCCAACAGATGGTCACGCTGCGCCAAGATATGATCTTTTTGCAACTGTACTTTTCGGTTTTGTTCTTCCAACGCCAAGTTGGCATCTTCCAATGCAGATTTCTGCTTTTCAATTTTTTCGGTTCGTTGATTGACCAACTCTTCCAAACGAAGGTTATCACGACGGATTTTGGTATATCGCCGCTGAAACAGGAATACCCCTAGCAAAATCACCAGGATTAAAGCTCCCAGCCAATAATAGGGCTCTTGCCAAAACGGCTTCTCAATGGAAAAACGATAAAGCATGCGCGCGTCTGACCAGACCCCATCCGAATTAGCCGCTTTTACCCATAAATTATAATCCCCGGGTGGTAGTTGCGCATAATTCAAATTGCTTTTGGAGCCGTAAGTTTGTTGAAAATCATCGTCAACCGGATCCAGCCGCCATGCCAGTTGATGGCGGAAAGGGCTGTTGGGGAGAATCGTTTGAAGGTCGATCTGCAGATCGTTTTGCCAAAAAGAATATACCGGGGCATTTTCATTGGCGGCAACGTTCGACAACGTTTGGTTTTCGCCGTTTACAATTAAACCGCTCATGTTCACCAGAGGTACATTGGGGTTGACCGGGATGGAATCGGGGAAAAAAGATGTGATGCCCGAAACCCCTCCAAAATACATCCGACCATCGGAAGCCATCAATCCGGCACCTTCCGAGAATTCCGGATTGTTAACACCATCGGTTCGATCGTAAGACCGTAAACTCTGATCTCTCACATCAACCTGAACAATACCTTTCAAGCTACTGCACCACAAACGACCGTCATCCTCAAAAATCCGGTAGATAACTGTTGATGGCAGTTCCTTATTCAAGGTTTCATAGCTGGTTACCTGCCCATCGGGTTCAATGCGATTCAAGCCTCCGAAAGTACCGATCCACATGCCTCCGTCAGCAGATTCACAAAGCTCGAAAATACTGTTACTGGCCAAACTATGTTTTTCGGATGGGTGGAAGCGAAAATTTTTCTCGATCTGAAAAGTACTTGTATTCATCACAAAAACGCCATCCGACTCGGTACCGATCCACAAACGGTTTTGCCGATCGAGCAAAAGCTTGCGAATGTTCTTTCCCTCCAAATCGGTACCAACATCCAACCGTTGAATAGTGCCTACTTTAGGATCGAAATAGTCCAATGCACCCCATTCGCCGACGAAGAATTTGCCGGAACGATCTTCTGCAATTCCGTAAATTCGCGATGCCGATAAAATTCCTTTGCCATTTACCTTCGACGGAAAATAGTCGACAGCCGAATTCTTAGGATTCAGACGTACTAAACCGGCATAAGTGCCTACCCAAACCTGATCGGAGGAATCGATATGCAAACTCCGAATCCAGTTCCAGCGGGCGAATTCAGAGTTTGGAAAATTAACCGTTTTCAACGCACCATCCTTCAAGCGACGTAAACCGGAATTATAAGTTCCCAACCAGAGTTCACCGCGGTCGTCGCGCACAATTGCCCGAACTGCCGCATTCTTCAGTTCCAACTTTTCAGAACCAATATTTGTGAAATTCTGAGAGAACCGGTAACCGCGGCTCAAACCATGATCTTTCGTCCCCACCCATAGGCATCCACTGCGATCCACCAACAAGCTATACACTTCGTTCCCTGCTAATGCATTACTCTCCGTGTCAGATGCAACGTAGTGCGCAAGAATGGAAAGATCTTTGGGGTTGAGTTTGAAAATGCCACTGTTGATGGTCGAGATCCACAATTCGTTGCCAGGTTCCCAAACGGCATGCACCTCAATTTCAGGAGCGACAGCGTGAAAATGTTGTTGAATCTCCTCCAGACGCTCTCTCCCGGGAAACTCAGGATATACAGATTCAGTCTGAAACCGGTCACGCTCAGCTTCGTAACGCCAGGCTTTTATGCTATCTGCTATTAGCAGAGTTCCCTCCTTGTTAACTTCCATCCGGATTGGCGGCCCTTTCATAAACTCCAATTCGGGATAAAGCTGACAGTCTCCCTTCAGGTTTAACAGGCGCGCCAATGTTCCTCCTTCAAAGAGCACCCAAATATCACCGCGTCCATCTACCTCCAGCTGCTCGGGTTTCAAATTGGCAGGGCATTCCTCTTTCAAAAAGTTGAGATCGGACAAACTGTGATAATAATGACCGTCAAAATAACTCAGCCCGTTGTAGGTCGCAAACCAAATTCTCCCGCAGGAATCTTCGGCAGCATCCAACACCGTATTGCTTGCTAATCCATCCTCTACAGTGAAATTTTCAAAATAGATCGCTTCAGAACCGAACACCTTGTCCAATACTGAAACGCCATAGAGCAAAAGAAATAATACGAGGTACTTTGAGCGCATAATTCTTTCCGATTTAGGTTAAGGAAGCAAAGAAAAAGGCTTCATATTAAAGCCGAATCAAGAAGTCATTAGAAAACGACAAAAGCCGCTCCAAATCAGCGAAAGCGGTGATTCAACACCTTGGGGTCAGTTCGTTTTTTCGTAAAATTCCAAGCTACATATCAGCTGTTTTGGTTGTTGTAGAGCGATGCAGCGCCGTAGATGCCGCTATGCTGCAATTCGGAACACTGAATATCGAGGCTTTTCAAGGAATTCGGGAACAAAAAGCCGTCAGCCAGCGACGTGCGCATAGCCTCCTCAAAAAGAGGAAAAGCGTTTGTAACCGAACCGCCCAAAACAATACACTCCGGATCGTAGGCATACAAAACGGCTTGCAAAAACTGACCGATGTGGAATCCTAATTCCCGGAATATTTCGAGGGCAGCCGGGTCTCCCGCAGCTGCCTGTTTCATAAACTCTTCTCCTCTGCCGTTGTGCTCATCCTGAAAGAACTGCCCACTGCAGTAATATTCGAAGTTGTGCTCCCGGTAACTTAAATTACCAAGTTCACCGGCACCACAATTGCGACCTTCAAACAGTTTGTTGTTGATGACCAGACCAACCCCCAAACCGGTACCCATCACGATGCCGACAATGTTTTCAACCCCTTGCGCTTTCCCGTAATATTTTTCGGCAACGGCAAAGCAGTTCGCATCGTTATTCACTAACGTTGAAATTTTCAAGCGTTCTTCGAGGTAGTCTTTCAAGTGCACCTCATCCCACGATTTGATGTTTGTTGCATTGTAAACGATACCTGCTTTCACGTCGACAACCGTCGGAACGCCGATGCCGATTGCCGCAACGCCGGTCAAATCGAACTCTCGAATCAAATTCAGCACCGCTTCCAGCACCTCTTCTTTGGGTGCAGAAGCCGGAGTCGAAACGCTTTTGTATTCAGCAATCACGCCATCTGTTATCAATCCGGCCTTGATACTGGTTCCTCCCATATCAATGCCCAGAATTGCTTGTTTATTTTTCATGTTTAGTCCTGTTTTAGGTTAGAGACAAGAGGCTTGGCCCAAAAGCTGATGCTTAAAATGTAGCCCAGCGTGACCAGCAAAAAGAGCATCCCGAACCGAAGTCCAATCAAGTCTTTCAGCTGTCCAATGATCAGCGGCACAATGGCACCACCGGCAATCCCCGTACAAAGGATACCCGAGAAAGTTCCGTGATATTTAGGGATGCTATTCAATGCCAATGCAAAAACAATTGACCACATGACCGAAAGGCAAAAGCCCAGCGCCGGGAAGCCGTAAAGGGCCATGGTTGCATCGCCGAATAAAGCGACGAACAGAACCACCAAAGCGGCGACAGTGAACATGCGCAACACCACTTTGCTCGACAGAAATTTCAGCAAGACCATTCCCAACAGACAGCCCAAAGTCAACAATCCCCAAAACCAGCCCACTGCTTTAGCTCCTTCAACCTGCGGGTCAAGACCATGATAGGTTTTCAAAAACTCGGAGATCCAGTTGGCAATTCCCTGCTCGGAACCAACATAAGCCGCAATTCCGAAAAAGAACAACCAGGTTGTGCGATCCTTAAACAACAGAAGGTGTGTTTCCCAAGCTCCAACAACCTCATCATCTTTGCGTTCCACTTTCGGCAGCGCTGCAAATCCAATCAGCACCAACATTGCCAAAGCGACAAACGCAAAAATCCAGTACAGGGAAACCCGGGGCAACTGTTCCGGCGTCAAAGACTGCAACAGACTTACAAAGCCATTCACACCATCTCCTTTCGGTAAGTTTGTCGACAGGTAAGAGTAGACAAAGGGACTTAAAAAGGAAGCGCCACCAAAAACCAATTGTGCCGAAACCGACAGAAAAGCAAATTGCTGTTCGCCGCCAACCACACGCAACAAGGGGTTGATTGCCACCTGTAAAATGGCCATCCCTGTACCAATCAGGAACAGAGAGCAAAGAAATACCGGAAACCCGGGAAAGCATGAAAACAACAGGGCGCCGCTCCCTGCCAAAATCCAGGCCAGGAGCATGCTTTTTTTCTCGCCGTATTTTTGCACCATAAATCCCGAAGGAATTGACATGACGGCATACGCGATAAAAAACGAAAACGGTAACATCCCCGTCATTGCGCCGCTAAGGCTAAAACTGGCACTAACGTCGGGGTTGATCGCCCCCAGTATGTTGGTTAAAAATGATATACAGAAGAAAATCAGGAATATCAATCCAATCAGAAGATTCTTTTTAGTCATGTTGTTTGAAATTCATAAAACCCGCAACAGGCTTTCATTAGTAATTAAAATCGATTGGTTCCGGAGGTCACAGCGAGCGTCGCTTCCTGCTTGTTTCCCCATTTCACTTTCAATTTGAAACTGGTGTTGGATTCAATCGTTATCGAAGGTTTTGCGCTTGTTGAACTCCGTGCGTCGCAATGCAGTTTTAGTAAGCCTTCCGCCCCGAAAGGGTAGCGGTCAACACCGTGCTCATCCGTCAACGAGACTTCCCAAATCAGCTCGCGATCCGTGGCATTGGGCAGCAATCCAAAAATCGACTCAAACAAAACGGAGATAGGCACCAAACCGGTCCAACCCACAAAATCGGGTCTGGCCAGCATGCCGGGCTCAGTCAATTCCGGCGCATAATATTCCCAGAAGGTGCCGGTTTTCTGATAAACCTTAAACACCTGGTCGTAGTGGCGTGAAGCCAAATCAAATGCCAAATCGGTGTAGCCTTTATCCTGAAGCCCGCGAATAATCATGTAATTGGTCGGAGCCCAAACGCCACCTTGCCAGTAACGACCATCAGCCTGGTATTTCTCGTGATTGGCCGGAATCGAAGGAATCGGATGCAGCCGATTGAAAGTATCCTTGTTTTTGAGGTGATTCACGAAAGCGTCCAGCTCATCGGGCTCCAACACTTCGGTCCAAAGTGCCCAAAACGCGCCAATTCCCTTGGTTGTTCCCAAAGTTCCGTCTTTATACTGGTCGTACAGGAAAGCACTTTCCGAATCCCAAAGCTGCTCGCGGATAAACTTCTTCAAGGTCTTCAAACTGTCTTCAATGTTTTCAATTTCCTGCCAGCGTTCGATGTAGAATCCCATCTGCACGAGAATCTTTCCAACAAAAAGCTGCTGCAGGCAAGCATCAATCCAGGTCATGTGCCCATTCGAGAAAATCGGGTTGTATTCCGGTTCCAACCGTGGCTGATTATCCATCCCGCTTCCCCAGCCGCTGGTCCAGTACGAGCCATCTTTCCAGGTACGGTTAAGCATCCACCACTGGTAGTATGCAGCCAGAGCCGGAAATACGTTCTGAATACGATCCATGTCGCCAAAATGCTGAAAGAAAACCATCTCGCTCCAGGGAAGCAAGTTAGGTCCGGTACTGGTCGGGTCGAAGCGCTCGAACGCATCTTCGCCCGAATCGCCCCAGATTTCGCGGCAAATGAAGCCATCCGGGTGCTGCTTGGCATAGAAATTATCCAGTGTATTTTGAAAAGGATACGCACGAGTTCCGTAACGGGCAAACATGGTGATAAAGCTTGAATCCCACATAAAAATGTTGCCGTTATAAGCTGTATCGATATAGGAACTGATAAAACCGGAGCCTTCAGACGGGTCTTTAATGTTGTTGAAAGCCATTTCCCAAGCCTTCCAGTACATGCCGATTTGCTCGTCGTGGTTTTTCCAAATCGGTGAAGGCAAGATCGTCTTCGCCTTTTCAAAACCCGGCGACTTTACAATCGCACCTTTTCCCATCCGGTACTGGTTTTCCGTTACGAACAGGTTTTTGATGTAGGTATTCTTAAACGAAGTATTCCCCGTTGTAGCCGCCTTCGACTTGACTTGTTCATCAGCCCAGGCGGTAGAAACCGGCATGGCCGCCGCACCCGCTACAAAAGCTGCTTTCTTGAAAAAATTGCGTCTTGACTCCATACTAAATATTTTATAGTTGATATACTTATTTGTTCATTTGAAACCGTTCCCGATCGTTGGCAAACTGCTGCTGAATATCCTCCGCGCTTAACGGCGCCTGGTAAAGTCTAACCAAGTCCACTTTACCAGAGAAGATTCGTGTTCCGGGAAACTCAACATTTCGCCCAACCGTCCAGTTACTTTCATCGGCAAGCGAGGGCACATGCGCAACTTTCTGACTGGCGACCAATTGTCCATCCACATACAAACGAAGTTCCTCATCGTCGCAAACGCCAACAAGGTGATGCCACTTGCCAACCCAGTTCTCGGTTAGCGCTGCGCGGCACTCACCTCTCCCCCAGCCTCCGGCGAAGAAATTCAGGTAAGCGCCACCCTGAATCTGCAGCACATTGAAATCGGCCTGGCAGAAAATATCCTGTGATTGTTGATCGTGATTTTCAGGATAAACCCAAACACTCATCGTCATCGACTTATCTTCGACTTGCATACTTTTAGAAGCAGGTATTTCCAAATGCGATTGCGTTCCCACCTGAAAAAAATCTGCATCAACACCGATACCGGGGTGAAGTACCGTGTTTGAAAAACCGGAGAGATCGGTTACTTCTTCGCCACCTTTTTTTGTCGCATCCAACTCCAAAACCAGCGCTTCAGTTACTTTTTCAACTTGCTTGAAAGCGACTTGCTGATTGCCGATCTGCAGATGATGAATGCCAACCGCTTCCGGTTTAATTTTCGCCGATAGTTTAGTGATTTCTCCCGGTTCCAATTTGACCGAAATCTGCGTCACGACACGGCAATCTGCAGAAACTTCAATCGGCTTACTTTGCAATTGGCCCGTTATATTTTGAACCTGAAAGCTAAAACTCAACGAATCCCCCACCGGAACTAAAACGTTCGATTGCAATTCAGAGATTCGATAGGGATTTTCAGGAATTGATTTGTCTTTTAAAACCTCAACGGACTGCGTAAATTCGCCGTCAATCGTCAACGAAACCTTTCCGGGTTTATAGAGGCGAATTGCGATGGAATCCGCAACAACACTATTTGCAGGTATGAAAGCGTGTCCCGATTTAAGAGGATTTCCATTCAGCTGCAAGTAGAAAAATTTAGTGCCTGATGACCCTGAATTTGAAAGCCCGTAGCGTAACCAAAATTCTTCGTCAGGACTTACCTGTCGTTTGGAAACAGATGCCGCATGGATTTTGAACTCCGGACTTTTATCGCGGTACAATAAATCTGAGAAAGCATTCACTGGCTCAGCTGAACATTTGAATGTCAACTCGCCACCAGCAACCAACTGCGCATGCGACAACTGTGGTACTGTTTGCTGATCACCGTTAAGCAACACTTCAACCAGGTAGCAGTTATCAATATCTTTTCCCTCTTTCCGAATGGTCAGCGTTTTCCCGTTTGGCAAATGCACAATTGCTTTTGCAAACAGCGGAGCCACCACGCTGTAGTTCGGCTCGCCAGGGCAAAAAGGATAAAAGCCCAAAGCGCTGAACACATACCAACTCGACATCGAGCCCAGGTCATCGTTTCCGGGAATTCCACCCGGCGTATTCAAATATCGCTCATTCCGAATGCGATTAACCAGATATTGCGTTTTTTCCGGATAAGGCGTGTAATTGAAGTAGTACGGAATGTGCAGCATCGTTTCGTTATCGAAAAGAATTTGCCCGGCACTCAAGGCCGAATCCAATCGCGTTACAAAAAATTCGCTGCCTCCAAGGTAATTAATCAGTCCCCAGGGATCCTGTTGAACGCCGTAGCTGTACACCCACTTGTCTCCTTCCTTGTATCCTTGATTGCCAGGATGTTTGATAAAATCCTCTCCTTTTCGGGGCAAGATGAAAAGGCTCTCCAGGTCGATCAGGTTTCTATAATTTTCAGCTGCATTCGAAAAGCGGTTGTTTGTCGAATCCGGATAAACGGTACTCAAAAAGTGACCGGCTGCCCAATCGTCGTATGTATACTCAACGGTTCGGGTGACGGACTCAGGAAAGTCAGCCGACACATAGCCCCTTTCGCGATAAAACTGAAAGTCGGGTGTTCGGGCCGCAAAGTAGTCCAGTGTCTTTTCAATCGCAACCAAGGCTTCTGCCGGATCAACCGAATCAATCCCCTTGGCATACGAATCGGCCAAAACCGCAATCGCGTGATTTCCGGTCATCGGATCGGAAGGCAAATGCCCTGCTTGTTGGTACACATCCAACATCGACCGGACGATGTCCTGCTGCACCTGCGGGCAAAGCAAGCAAAGCAGCGGGTGAAGACTCCGGTAAGTGTCCCAGGGTGAAAAAGCACCATACTGGTTGCTACCTTTCGTTTGGTAAACTTTTCCATCTGCTCCACGGTAGAAGCCATCAATATCTGAAATAATCCACGGCATCAGCAGCGAATGATAAAGTGCCGTGTAAAAAATCGTTTTTTCTGTTTTCCTTTCATCATCAACCTGCACCACCGACAAGCTCTCATTCCATGCTTTTTCAGCATTCAACCGAAACTGCTCAAAATCCCATCCTGGCAGTTCGCTCTCCATATTTTTGTTTGCTCCCTCCCAACTGACGGAAGAGCAACAGTATTTCATTTCAATAATCGTTTCCGATTTTTTGGAAGCTTTGAAACTGACCAGAACACCATCCGAAACCGATTCACTCGAAGCTATTTTCTGCAGAAACCGGAACAAGGAATTCCAGGCCTCGGCTTTCACTTCAGTTCCTTCTACATTGATTTTACCGGCACCGCCGATGTAGATTTTGGGTGCAACGCCTTCAGGAAAGCGAAAACGAACCATCCCGGAGCGGGCATTTGTCGTCATTTCCAATTCTGTTCCATCATCATCCAACACTACCCGATAAAATCCCGGTGTGGCTTGCTCGTTTTTATGAGAAAAAGGACGTCCTACCAAGCCCATGCTGTCTCCTGGCAAACTCGAATTGGAGGGCATAAAAAAGACGTTTCCTCCCGAACCTTCCGGGTACCCGCTGTAATGGTTTACGCAGCTAAATTGGTAGATTACCGAATCGGTATAATGGTATCCCCTGTTGGCTCCGATACCGGTTTCGGGCGTTAGCTGCACACGCCCCCACGGATAAACAGCTCCGGGATAAGTTCCTCCGGCAGTTCCCCAGTTTGTTTTTGTATCCGAATCGGCCGTGCCGATAAACGGGTTCACCCAAGCTGCATTACCGGAAGTTTGTGCAAAAGAACGTTCGTTACTAAACAAGCCCAACAAAAAAATTGAACCAATTAACGCGAGCATATTTCGAGATACCAAATTCATTCGGTTAATCAAGTTTGAAGGGTGTCGGGAATTTAGCCCAACACCCTTTATTTCCTATTAATTATTCATTATCAATATGTGTCCGAATTAATAACCCGGATTTTGAGTCAACACGCCTTCACTTAGGTCGATCTCTGTTTGCGGAATCGGCATCAATTCGCTGACGCCAACTTCAAAGTTTGGCTGACCGATCGGGCTGGTGTAGCTGGCATAAACATCTGCTGCCAATCCCCAGCGCAATAAGTCGAAATGGCGATTGCCTTCTGTTCCTAACTCGCAGCGACGCTCATGAATCAAATCATCCATAGTACAGTTCGATTTTGCCGGTAAACCAACGCGAGCACGAACCGCATTAATATCATCGTCGCCCGAATCACCCTGCTGTAACAAGGCTTCCGCATGGATCAGGTAAACTTCAGACAAGCGAAGTACCGGGTACGACGAATTATTCTCTGCGACACCGTTACCATCAAAATATTTCATACAGGCGTAACCGGTTTTGGTATTACCGGATAAGAATTCGTAATCCTCACCATCAATCCGATAGGTCTCTCCAACCGAAATTACCGTTGCCCGAAGACGCGGATCGCGTTCTGCAAAAACGTCGTCCATCACAACTTCTGTTCCGTCGTCATCGTAAGTAAACAGGCCGGTTGTTGCGCTGTACGAGAAAGCCCGGGTTGCCGAACCATCTACATTTTCAAACTCATCAACCAACGGTTGCTCCGGGTGGAAGAAGTTCCAGCCGCCAAACGAGCCCGGGTACATGTACCAAGCCATCATGCTTCCGCCGCCATTATTGGATTCGGGCGTAAACTGCAGGGCAAACAAAACCTCGGGATTGTTTCGTGTTTCAGGTGTAAAGCTGGCCGAGTAATCGTCCGCCAGGTAGTATTCCGACTGAGCCAAAACAGCTGCGGATGCTTCTTCTGCTTCAGCCCATTTTTCCTGGTACAAATACACTTTGGCAAGCATCCCCATGGCAGCTCCCCAGTTCACCCGACCCAGGTTTTCGCTATCCCAGCTGATAACATTCTCCAGGTAATCGGCAGATTTTATCAAATCGCTCTCGATGAATGCATATGTTTCGGCAGCTGTCGCACGAGGCTGGTTGTAGTCGTCGCTGGCAATATTCTCGTCAATCAACGGAACACCACCGTGAATAATAACCAGTCGGAAATAATTCCAGGCTCTCAGGAAATAGGCCTGTCCCAGAATTTCAGCTTTCGTTTCGTCACTAATCGACTCGATACCGGGAACATTCTTGATGATGTCATTGGCCCGGCTAATCGCTTCATATTTGCGTTTCCAGAGCGCTGAAATATTCGAGTTGTCAGCATTTACAGATAAAATTTCAATCAAGGCATCGTCGGTCCAGTCGCCGGCACAGTAAAGGTCATCGCTAATGCAATCCCAAATATGCTCGTTGTGACCGTAGTAATATTCGTCAAGCGGTACAGCATAAGCCGAAGCCAGCGCACTTTGAGCGTAACTCTCCGAGGTCCAGAAATTTTCAGAACTTACAGTAGCCTGGGGGGCCGTTTCGAGCAAACCGTTACAGGAACTAAACAGGAAAACGGTTGCCAGGACTAAATATGTTGGTGTTATGTGAATTCTCATAATACTAGTTTTAAGTGTTAAAATGAAAGATTCAGCCCAAAGTAGAATGAGCGTGACTGCGGATATTGACCGCGATCAACACCGGCTTCAAGGTCGTTGCTGCCGCTCTCCAATCCCAGTTCCGGATCGTATCCGGGATACTTGGTAACGGTGAACAGGTTTTGACCACTCACATACATCCGAAGCTGAGCTATGCCCAGTTTTGAAGTCCAGGTTTCAGGCAACGAATAACCGATGGTTACATTTTTCAGCTTCAAATAAGAACCGTCTTCCACATAATAATCAGAAGGTCGCTTGTTGTTGTTCGGATCCGACCAGGTTACGCGGGGTACAGAAGCATTGGTATTTTCAGGTGTCCAGCGATCGTAAATTTCCTGCAGATAGTTGTATTTCAAACCGGCAAAGCCCAATTGATAGCGCAACGCATACCAGGTTTCATTTCCCTGAACGCCTTGAAAGAACATGCTGAAATCGAAATTCTTGAACCACGCCGAGAAATTCAGGCCATACGAGAAATCAGGAACGGCGCTTCCCAATGTTGTGCGGTCTTCCGATGAGATGGTTCCATCGCCATTGACATCCACAAATTTGAAATCTCCGGCCTGTGCATCGGGTTGTACCAAATCACCCTGGTCATTTACATACGCACTTACAGCTGCATCATCAGCAAAAACACCATCGGTTTTATAGCCGAAGAAAGACGCAATCGGGTCGCCGACCTGAGTACGGGTAATAGTAAAGTTATCGCGGAAGGTTGGTCCGTAAATCGCTTGGTTACTGTTTCCCAACGAAAGAACTTCGTTTTTATAGGTCGACAAATTTCCGGTAACTTCATAGCGGAATCCATCCGAATTCTGTTTGCCTCCACGGTAGGTCACAACAGCTTCAAACCCTTTGTTCGAAACTTCTCCACCATTCGTGTAGGGTGCACTCGTTGTTCCATAAACTCCCAACACCGGTGGGTTAACCAAAATATCTGTCGTCTTTTTGTTGAAGTAATCGAGGCCAACAACCACCCGCTGATCAAAAAGCGTTGCGTCCAGCCCCAAGTTCAACTGGTTGGTCGATTCCCATTTCAGGTTTTCGTTGGCCAGGGAACCGCGGTAATAACCGTTGTAAATATTTTCACCTGACATTCCGAAATAGTACGCAGCATTCGGATCGTCAATCACATAGGTGCTGTAAGTTTGATACAGGTCAACATCCTGGTTTCCAAGAATCCCCCAACTGCTGCGCAGCTTCAGGTCGTCCAGCCAGTCAACGTCGGCCATAAACGACTCCTGACTGATTCTCCATCCTAAGGAGAGAGCAGGGAAATACCCCCAGCGATTGTCTTCGGTAAAACGAGAAGAACCATCGGCACGCAGCGTTGCTCCGAACAGGTACTTGTTAGCGTACACATAGTTCACACGAGACAGGAAGGAGAACAAACCGTATTCCTGGAAACCACCGTTCGCATAGGTTGTTGTCGATCCGGCATCCAGGTACCAAAACGCCTCATCTTCATCCTGGTAATCTGTGCGGCGGCCCTCCAAATCTGAGTATTCCCAGTGCTGCGCGGTAACACCTGCAACAGCAGATATGCTGTGATCGCCGTAGGTTTTGTCAAAGTTCAGCGTGTTTTCCCACAACCAGTTAATGGTCATATCGCGTGATTGAGTCAGCATGTTGGTGTACGAAGGACGTCCTGCCTCCGGCACAATGGGGTCGAATTCCTTCACATCGGTTCCCAAATAAGTCAGCGAGTAACTTGATTTGGCTTTCAAACCGTCCAGAATTTCATATTGCCCGTAAACATTCGCCTCCAGC
Organism: Mangrovibacterium diazotrophicum; assembly: GCF_003610535.1. Taxonomy (NCBI): domain Bacteria; kingdom Pseudomonadati; phylum Bacteroidota; class Bacteroidia; order Marinilabiliales; family Prolixibacteraceae; genus Mangrovibacterium; species Mangrovibacterium diazotrophicum. The sequence goes on from NZ_RAPN01000002.1 coordinate 180,615, forward strand.
TTGTAATTGCGTGCGTAACCTTTGTTCCGTTCCAGCAATCCTACCGGGTTCTCAACATCGCCGTAATTGCTTGACGGTACACCCGAATATTCGCCGTCTTCATCGTAAACCGGAATATCGGTGTGCATCGCCAGCGTTTCCAGTATCGCGCCATAGTTATCGCTTCGGGTATTCACCTCTTTAAAATCCTGATAAGTCAATGACAGACTCTCCCCGACGGTAAACTTCTTACCCACCAGGTGGTCGGAATTGAGGCGGAAAGTATAGCGTTTGTTGTAAGTATTAATCAGGACACCTTCGGCGTCTTTTAAATTGAAAGACATGTTGAAAGACGATTTCTCACTTCCCCCGCTCAAACCAACCACATAGTTTTGATCGATTGCAGTGCGGAACACCTCGTCCTGCCAATCGGTCAGATCTTGCATCGACGAAGGATCAGAATAATCGGATAAGCGTTCTGTTCCATCGTTATCAGATGCTTCGTTATAGATTGTTGCCAGTTGACTGGCACTCAAAACATCAATTTTTTTCGACACTTTGGAACCACCGTAATAGGCATTGAAAGTCAGTTTCAAATCCTGGTTGAATTTTCCACGCTTGGTTTTTACGATAATCACACCACTGGCGGCGCGAGAACCGTAGATTGCCGATGCTGCGGCATCTTTCAGTACTGAAATCGACTCAATATCATTTGGATTCACATTGTTGATGTCAGCGCCGATAATCCCGTCGACAACAACCAGCGGATCATTGTTATTCAGTGTACCGGTTCCCCGAATACGAATAGAAACGCCGGCTGTTGGGCTTCCCCCGTTCTGTTGAACGGAAACACCGGCCATCCGGCCGCTCAGCGCCGTGCTCAAATTATTGGCCGGTAGATTCTCAATCTCGCCAACGTCAATGGTTGAAACAGATCCGGTTAAGTCACCTTTTTTGGTCGTGCTGTATCCCACAGCAACCACTTCGTTCAAACCAATTGTTTCTTCAGCCAGACTAATATTGACAACATCCGAAGTACTGACAACCGATTCCTGTGTTTTCATGCCTACGAAGGAAAAAACAAGTGTTTCGCCTTCCTTGACTCCTTTGAGTGAATAGTAGCCATCGAAATCAGTTATCGTCCCCTGTGTCGTTCCTTTTTTCATGATCGTCGCACCGGGGATTGCTTCGCCGTTCTCGTTTGTGATGCGACCTTTCACTTCCTTTTCGCCGTTCTGTCCGTTTTCTGTCGTTTCCCCGTTGTTTGACGGGTTTATAACGATCAGGTTTTTCGACGTAATGACGTAACTAATTCCTTCGTCTGCTAAAAGTTCATTGAGGATATCTTCAATCGAACGCTCTTTAAAGTTGACAGAAACCTTGCGGTCAACATCTACTCGCTCACTTTGATAAACGAACTTGAAATCTGTTTGATCCTCAATTTTTTTGAGTACATCCCGAATGGATTCATCTTCTGCAAACAGGTTTATCTTATTTTGTTGCGAATAAACCGCTGCCGACAAATGCAGACTTCCGACCAGAATCAATAACGTGACAATTCGCATAATTCGTAATAGGTGTTTTACTGAGGAACAGACCTTCCCCAATTGTTCTTTTTTTTTCATAACTTCGCATTGTTGTTTTAAACACTTTAATTTCTAATACATCGGAGATTAAAGATCGCCGTTGAGTGTTCCCAGCACTCAACGGTTATTTACTTCCGAAAAAGCTTTTTCACCATAGGCATTTTGTATTTTTTGATTATTTGGATTTGTGGATCTATTTGTAAATGAGATAGCCGTCTTTCTCCTGTTTCACTGATACGCCGCTGGCCAAAGTCACTGCATCCAGAATTTCTTCCAAACTGTTATTATCAAAGCTCCCTGAAATATGAACCTCTTCGCCAAGCGATTCCGGCTTGATTGTGAAGTGGTAGCCGTATTGGCGCTCCAGCCAGTTTGCAATGTTGCGCAGCGACTCGTCGTGGAGATAGAGCTTGTTACTCTTCCAGGCTGAATACTCTTCAACCTCGACCTCCTTAATTTCCATCCGATTATCCTTATACTCAAGCATCTGCCCAACATTCAGGAAGTATTCCGTTGGATCCCCTTTCTTTTGGACACTGATTTTCCCGGATTCCAGGCTGGCACGGATCACGTCGTCATCGGCATAAGCTGACACATTGAACTCCGTTCCGTGAACTTTAATTTCCAAATCTTTGGCCTCGACAATAAATGGCACTTTGCTTTTCGTAACCTCGAAGTAGGCTTCGCCATTCAATACAACCCGACGTTGTTTGTCATTGAAATGATCGTCGTAGCTAATAGTAGAACTTGAATTCAGACACACTTCGCTTCCGTCAGGAAGTGTCATCGTGGTCCGGTTTCCGGTATCAGTTTTAACAACTACAGGAGCAGATTCGTGACCGAAGATCATTTGTGTTACGGCCAAAAGGCCCAACACAATCAAAACCCCGGCGGCCAAACCGGTGCTAGCCGCAAACAGGTATTTGCGGCGCTGTGTTTTCCGAAATTCAACCTGCTTGTCAACCCGGGCAAAAGCCAGCACATCGTTGAATGATTTCTTGCGAGGTACTCTGACAGCATTTTTCCAGATAGCTTCATATTCCCCGAACTCCTTCTGAAGTTCTGGTTGATTCATCAACTGATCAAAGGATTCTTGTTCCTCGGGAGTAGCTTCACCGGTTAAAACCTGCCGATATAGATCGATACGATTTGTCATAGAATAAACCTGTTTTATCTAATGACAATCTAAAATCAATTTGGTACTATCCCATTTTGATATTTTTTGAGAAATTTTTCGATCAAAATATCATATTCAGACACGGATGTCCGGAAAAAATTCACTAACACAGTCTCGCAAAAGCTGTAAGGCCTTATTAATTTGAACTTTAACCGTTCGGATTGAAATATCCATCTCTTCTGCAATTTCTTTTTGTTTTAATTGCTCGAAGCGACTTTTTTGAAAAATTTCCTGGCAACGGGGAGGCAGTTTCTCAATACAGTTTTCGATTTGCAGGCGCAATTCAAAATATTCGTATTCTATTTGGTCAATTTCCGGTGATGTCCTCTCCTCTATTGCTGCGGAATAGCCGTCTTTAATTTTACTGTGCTTAATAATATTGAGACATTTGTTCCGAATGGAACGCGAGAGATAAAATTTGACAGAATCTGTGATTTGGATTGATTTGCGCTTCTCCCAGAGCCCCAGGAAAGTATCCTGAACAATGTCTTCTGCCGCCACTTCATCGTCCAAAAAATAACAGGCATAGCGACAAAACGGGCTATAGTAGCGCTGAAATAATAGTTTAAAGGCAGCATAACTACCTCCCCTAATTTCAGTCAACAGCTCGAAGTCCGAATCCTCAATACTATTTTGGGTTGAATTGTCTGTCATGATTGGCGCACACAAGCATCGTAATTTTTGTTGAAATTAAAAAAACGCGAGAAAATCAACCTTAAATTCGGATGTTTTTACCGGCAGTAATAAATAAATAATATTGGGGTCTGAATGTCTGCATCTAAAACAGTAATACTCTGTCAATAAACCAACTCCACATTTATTGTTCATCGAACATAAGTGTTACCCAGATCAGAAAATGCCAATAATATCTGCTCGATTGATCTCGTCCGCTTGCTCTCCTTTGATATTCAAACGAGTCCATTTTGAATTTTGAAAAAGACAAGAAAACAAAAGAGCAGCTCTTACGAACTGCTCTTTTGTACCAGTATTCAATTTATAGATTAATGAACCTGAACCACCAATGGATTGGCAATGATCTTCGCTTGACGCTGCAACAACTCAGCCCAATCTGCTTCATCTTCAACTTGCCCGCTCTTAGTCCAGGCAAAGCCGGCATAATAAGTCAATTTGCTTCGTGCATGCGTCGTCACCAATAACTGCTTTTGATCCGGCACATTCGAATTTGTCGTAAAACCATCGGCCACCATCGCCGGATCTATGACAATCCCTTCGCCGATCGGAACACCATCAATTAGTTCCCAATGGGAAAAAGCCCCGTTATCTTTGTCAATATCTGCGGATCCCTCTCCCTCATGAAGGGTGATCCCAACGGTATAACTATCATTCGGGATATCTCCGGAAATGGAGATATCAAATTTTGAAAAGTTCGATCCCAAGTCCAATGAAATTTGCTTCGTTTCTTTTACTTCATACTGACTCCACGGTGCATAATCTAACTCAAAAGTTGTTCGCAGAGGTCCAGTGCAAATAGTCCGGTAGGCCGTGAAATTATCTGATATGTACAACGAATCATTTTCCCAAATCCCGGTTCCTCCGGTTCCCCTGCTACTCCCAACATGATACGGATCGTAGCCCTCACCATGATCTTTGTGATAATAACCCGGTTGTTGCAAATTCCCGGAATACCATTTATCGATGATTGAGTAGTCGACGCGCTTTAACCACAAGTCAATTCCACTGGAAAGTGTACCACCGGGCTCGCCATCTTTAACCAAACGTTCCGCCTCAGGTCCATAAGTACGAAAAGCAACTTTGTCATTTTCCCAAGCGTAATCACCAATGCGTTCGGGCACAAAACGAGAAAAGGTTTTTACTGCAGGAACTTGTTTTAAATCAGAAGCATTTTCCTTCGATTCCAAACGATAAGTGGAGCTGGAATGCGCTTTCACCCGGGCCTGAAACAGAAACTCATCAGGCTCTCCGTCCTGATCATCATCCACAAGTTGGGAAACCAAATACTGGGACGTTTGCGGGTCGAAAACCAACACATTCTCCAAATCATTTCCTCCGAACATGGATTGCAAGTCGGCGCATTTAACCGACACAACTTCTATCCGGTCGAAATCCAAATTGTTGTCGACAACCACTTCATGCTTGTCAGTGACTCCACAGCCCGTAAAAACCAATGCTGCCAGAACACTAACTACTATTTGCTTTTTCATTGAATTAAAATCTTTTGATTGCGTTATGCTTATTTGTAAAAATCTATTCCAACTCATTCTCGCCGGCCACATAGCCAAAATTGGCCGTAATACCACCATCGACAAACAACAGGTGGCCATTGACAAAATCACTGGCTTTCGACGACAGGAAAAGTGCAGCATAGCCGATATCCTCCGGCAAGCCCCAGCGCCCTGCGGGCGTTCGTGCCATCACCAAGTCGTTGAATGGATGCGAACCTTCGCGAATTGGAGCCGTTTGCGCTGTTTCAATATAACCGGGACCGATTCCATTCACCTGAACATTGTATTTCGCCCATTCGCAAGCCATATTCGCTGTCAAAAGCTTTAACCCGCCTTTGGCCGACGCGTAAGCCGAAACAGATGTACGGCCGTAAATACTCATCAAAGAGCAAATATTGATAATCTTTCCGGCACGCTTTTGAATCATCCCGGGAGCCACTCGCTTCGATACAACCAGCGGTCCAACCAGGTCAATATCGATCACCTGTTTAAAATCATCAACCGGCATTTCCAAAATCGGAACGCGCTTAATGATCCCCGCATTGTTTACCAAAATATCGACAGAACCGACTTCCTTTTCGATTTGTGCTATCCCGGCATCAACACTTTCCTCACTTGACACATCAAAGGCATATGTGAAAACCTCAATACCATCTTCAGCAAATTCTGCTTTCGATTTCTTCAATTTCTCTTCTGAAGTTCCATTAACACAAACCTTGGCCCCAGCTTTCGCCAACACCTTTGCGATGGCCATACCAATGCCGTGCCCTCCTCCGGTAATCAAAGCAACTTTGCCCGAAAGATCAAATAAGCTGTCTATCATGTTTTGAATTTTAACGAATGCGCTGAAGTTAGTCTTTTTTTGGAAGTTTATTTGCTCCAAAAGTATCAACAGAATCCCAGATCGGTCGTTTTTGCGACTATCTTTTCTTTCACCAGGCACGCTCGTTTTCCAATTCTACCAAATGCTTCATCAAATGCCAAAACATCGAGGACTTTTCTGAAAAACATGTACCCGGAACGCAAAATGATACGCCTTCACTCAGGTTCCATCAAAAGTCCATTTCGACTCTCGATCAATCAAAAATTATGAAGGACACTACTACGTCAAAAGAATTGAGCATATAACGTTTGATATTAACCTCCAATATCCATCGATAAAATCAAAATCTATTTTAAATACGGCAACAAGGCCTCTTTCCAAATAGCATAACCTTGCGCATTCATGTGCAGCATATCACTGATATACAATTCTTCATTTGGTTCTCCATCGGCATTTAGCATTGCATCCCAAATATCAACAAAAGTGACTGCTTCTGTTTTGCGGGCATAACGTTTCAGCTTTTTGTTGTAGCTCAGCAATTGCTTTTTCAATGCCCATCTTTTGGGCGTCGGTTTCATTGAAATGAATAGAATATCGATGTCCAGATATTGCTCTTTCAACCAATTCACCAGTTGCTGGGCTTCAGCAAAAACCTGCTTTGGCTGTTCACCGGCAGCCATATCATTACCACCCACAAACACCCAAACCTGGCTCGGCTCGTATGGCAACACCAGTCGCTCTTTAAAATAAAGAATGTCACTCATCTGGGAACCGCCAAACCCGCGATTGGTAATATTTTTATCCGGGAAATAATCCTGCACGTCCCGCCATTTCGTGAACGACGAGCTGCCCAGCATCAAGATGCCATTCGTGTCCGGAGGACATGCCAAATCATCCTTTTCAAATTGGTCGATTGCCTTGCCATACTTGACTTGTGGATCGTATTGCGCATGAACCGTTGCTACGATAAAAAACAGTGAAATACTGAGAAGGATCTGATTTATTCGTCTTGATTTTTTCATTTTCGATTTAAAATTAGGGCGATAAAAGAGTCGCCATGACTCATTGATTGTCTTTTTGAAGGATCTTGAAATAATCGACTAAAGGAGCAAGTGCTTCTTTGGTTTCCGAGGCACTTGTTAACGCTTTCATGAATTTCTCTTTACCTTCGTTAAACTGAGCTAATTCTTCCTCAATCGTGGCCATATTCGGATTCAGTGTCATGCGATAACCAGTCATGGCCAGTCTTCCTAGCTCTGAGTCCATGAAGCGTGTATCTCCAAACTTGAATCCTCCTGCCTTTTTCACTTGTTTGAAAGCCAACTCGGCCCGTTTAAATTCACCCGGAAAACCGCTTAGTTTCTCAGCATTCTCTTTGGGCCATTCAATTTCAACTTTCAGCGAGTCAGTCACCGGCAAGCGTTCCGTTTGTATGATAGTCGCTAATTGCTGCCCGTCGTAGGTCCAGGTTGACGTTTCACTTTTTGCAGCATACGCAATTTCTTTCCCGTTTATTCGCACAGAAACCGGCGGATAGGTGAACTGAAATTCCAAGCGCCATTTCCGCTCGCTTGCCATTCCTTCATAGTTTCCTCCTACAGGTGCAACAACGACGGTTTGCTGCGTTTTACTTCTGTTGGACTGAATTTCCGTTCTGGCCAATTTTCCGATTCTGTAATCTTCATTGCTGCTATCGTCATCGAACAAGTGCAGTCGGCCTGATTCGCCGGGAAAAATTTTCAGTGAAATATCCTCAATCGGACCGTTGATTGCCTGGGAATCGCCGATCATCGGAATTAGGGCACCTTCCCGAACAAAGAGCGGGATTTCCGATAAAAGGTAAGGCCGTTCCACAACTTTTCCTCCATCCAAAATTGTTCCGGAGTACCACTCTACCCACTTTCCCTCGGGTAGCCAAACGCTCTTATCGACATACATTTTACCTTCCGGAATGGAATCGGTGATTGGAGCCACCAACAGATCTTCGCCAAATAGATACTGGCCATTGAATTCATAAGCATTGTGCTGATCAGGATATTCGTAGTACATGGGGCGCATCAGGGAAACGCCACTTTCGTACGCTTCAAAGGACTGGGAATAGAGATATGGGAATAGCTGGTGGCGCAATTTTACCGCCTCACGCATCACCTCAAAATATTCGGAATCGTAGGCCCACATCCGCCGTTCGATCAGGGGATCTTTGGTGGCGTGCGTCCTGAAAATCGGGCTAAAAACGCCCCACTGAATCCACCTTGTGAACAATTCCGGATCAAGTTTATCCCCCTGCATATGTCCACCAATATCATGGCTCCAGTAGCCAAAACAAACATTGGACGCCGTAGCGGTAAATTCAGGCTGATAGGCCAGCGATTTCCAGGAAATAAACGTGTCGCCCGAAAACCCGATTTGATACCGGTGATTTCCCAATCCACCATAGCGATGAAAAATAATTGGGCGTTTGCCCTGCCGTTGCATGTCGCTGTAATGAAGATAGTTTAAATAAAAGGTTGGATTCACGCCAGTCAGTTTAGTCGTTCCCCATTGCTGCCAATCGAGCCACCAAAAATCAACCCCCTCCTTCTCCAGCGGATGCATGATCAGATCAAAGTAATTTTGCGCATAGGTTTTGTCGACAATATCAAAAGGCACATAGTTTTTGCTTGCAGGATCAACTCCCATCGCTTCCGCAAATACCGGATAAACATCTTCGTGTGGCTGAACGCCAGAGGCCGGATGCACATTCAGACAGGTTTTTATTCCTTTTTCTTCCAGCCAGTCCAGAAATACCCAGGGCTGCGGGAAATAGGTCTTTTCCCAGGTGTAGCCGGTCCAGCCGTGCTTTTGGTTCGCCTGATCACGCACTTTCACCCCGTTTTCCCACCAATCTTCCTGATCGGTAATATGCCAATCCATATCCATTACAAGAACATCCAAAGGCAAATCATGCATTTCGTATTCCCGGACCAACTCCCGGTATTCCAGATCGGTGTATGCCCAGTAGCGAGACCACCAAATTCCAAACGCGTATTTGGGAGGAACCGGAATCTTGCCGGCCACGGTCGTAAAATCTTTCAGTGCTGCTTTGTAATCCCGGCCATACGCAAAGAAATACCAGTCGCAGTAGCTGTCAGTAGAATCGCGCGAAACACCCCAGGCCCAATCCGAATCGTCAAACAGAGGCTTGTCTGAATCGTCAATCAATGTCCACCCCGCTGTGGATAGTAAGCCATCATCAAGTTTTACCGGAATCGTATCTCCCCAAACAATTTTCAGATCGCCATCACAGGCGTCCAGTGTTCGGGTGGTTCCCTGCAAATTGCCCTTATTCCCGAGGCCGGGATACCATTCTCCTTCCGTTTTCTTATTCCGAAACTTAATACTCAGGTTTTCCCGCGAGAAAATTCCCTTGCCCTTCTCAAAGGTCAAATCCAATAATGACGTTTTTATTCGAAGTACATCACCGCGCTCGTCCGATTCAAAGGGAGGAACTTCCGTTTTCCGATTGATAAAAACCAGGGAGGGCCGGTCTTCGAATTGCTTCGCTTCAGACCATTCCATTCGGATTAATCCCGGCGTGAGAACCGTAAAACGAGCATTACCAAAACTTACTATTGCTCCGGGTTCAGCTTCACCCTGCATCGGTTGACCCGATGTAAATTGAATACTGAATAGCCCGAACAACAGTAAAGTGAAGAGTTTCAATTGATTCATAGGTTGCGATTTACGGTTCTACATTCCACCACGGGTGGACTACTGTACCTGGAGACCTTCCGCGATAACTTCAGCTAATTTTTTCGCTCCGGCTTCATCCGGATGAATACCATCCGGGAAATGCCCCGCCTGCCCTTGCAAACCGGTGTAGACATCAATGACCGGCAGACTGTTCACAGACGCCAATCGCTCAATAATTGGAATCACCTGCTCGCGAATGGTGGTATCATTGATATTCCATCTTTTTTCGAAGGCAGGAGCCGGTAAACACATGTAAATTTTCGGATGGGTCGGAATCGATTGAAAAGTGTCGATGAGCGCCTGGTAGTCCTGCTCATAGGCTGCAGCATTCCAATTATGATCTTTGGAGTCGTTGGTTCCCAGCTTAATCACAATCACATCGGGTTGGTAAATGAACACATCATCCAACTCGTTGCACTTCCAATAGGGCATATCACTGTTTTTGAGCATTGTTGCCGCGCTTCGGCCGCAATTCATCACCACGTAATCAGGCCCCATCAGGCTGTCCAAAATCACCGGGTAAGACGATTTATTCCACACTTGTGTCCCAACTCCTTCGGTGATGCTATCGCCTACACAAGCGATTTTTACCGGTTTTTGACACGCACTTAAAATGACTGCTCCCAATAGCAGCAAGCCCCATACTTTTAACTTATTCATTTTTATTAATTATTTCGTTTGACTATTTTTTGATTTTTCCCTGTAAACGAATATCGGCTGACGAACTTCCCACTAACAAGTCGAATTCTCCGGGCTCTACCATCCATCGAATCTCTTTTGCGGAGAAGAAAGCAAAGGCATCATCTCCCAGGGTCATCGAAACCCTTCGTTTTTCACCCGGCTCCAGGTATACTTTCTCAAAGGCTTTCAGTTCCTTCGCCGGTCTGGATTCTGACGCTTCCACGTCGTGCACATAAAGCTGTGGTACTTCCGCGCCAGCTACCTGCCCGGTGTTTTCGATATCGAATGCCACGTTAATGCTATCTGACAGTTCTGTAATTTCAAGATTTTCGTACGCAAACTGCGTGTAGGAAAGGCCATAACCAAATGGGAATAGAACCGGAATATCCTTGTTCTCATAGTATCGATAGCCCACCCAAATTCCTTCGGCATAATTTACGGTTAGGTTAGTTCCGGGATAGTTCCCGAATGACGGATTGTCTTCCACTTTAAACGGAAAGCTTTGTGCCAATTTACCCGAAGGATTTACTTTTCCGAACAGCACATTGGCAATGGCATTACCCCCTTCCTGTCCGGGATAAAAGGCTTCCACAATTGCATGAACGTCATTCATCCAGGGCATAGCAACGGCAGCCCCGTTTTGAAGGACAACAACGGTATTAGGATTTACCTTCGCAACTTCCCGAATCAGTCGATTTTGTTCTCCCGGCAAACGAAGATCGCTCCGGTCGTTACCACCGCCCTCAAAAAAATTCGACAGACCCGCAAAAATTACAGCTGCATCGCACTCTTTGGCTGCTTTTACAGCCAGCGCTACAGGGTCCACTCCCGGAACCTCCCATTCCAGGCGTATAAAATTGCGATTCCGCTTTTTGGTAAACTCGAGCCGGACATCCAGCATTTCACCTTCCTCCAAATGCACAGGCAACTGCTTACTTTTTGCAGCAAACATTTCTTCGAAAGTATCGTTGGCACCCTGATTCCAATTATCAAATTTCAGTTCGCCGTTCAAATACAGACGAAAACCACACTCCGCAGCTGACACTCCAATCTTGTAATCTCCGCTAACCGGCGCTTTTATTTGTCCGGTCCAGCGGGCCGAATATTGAATATGACTAACGCCGGGGTGAGGACTTGCCCATCCCCAGGAAAAATCAATTCGAGCTTCCATGTCCACCGCATCGGGTGTGCCTCCTAACGAATCATTTGAAAAATACTCGGCTTTCAATCCCGGCTGCAACGCATCGTCTTTGGAGTGAAATAAATTCCCCTCGCCTATTACTTCCAGGTTCCCACTCAATCCACAACCTTCTTCGTAGTGAATCTCAACCGTATCACCACAATAGTTTTTTATTCCCTGCAATGGGCTCACCGAATAGAATGGTGTTACCGAAGCACTTCCGCCGCCACCGAGTCGGGCCTGAGCCGCATTGGGGCCCAACACAGCCAGTTTTTTCACATCAGACTTAAACGGAAGGACCTGTTCGTTTTTCAATAAAACGATGCCGTCCTCTGCAACTTTTCGAGCTAATTCCTGATGTCCTGGAGAATTGAATTCATAGTCAAATTCAACTTTAGGTAGATCAACAACTTTGGTTTTGATGATCCCTCGCAGGATGCGCTTTACTTTGTCGTTCAGCTCCGCCTCGCTTAGCAAACCATCCTCAATGGCTTTTAATACATTGGCCTTTGTCAAGAACTTACCTGGCCCGGGCATCTCTATATCCAGCTTGGTCGTTATCGATTCTGCTGTTTTAATATCATTCCAGTCAGATACCACAAATCCCGGATAAGCCCACTCGCCTTTCAAAATGTCTTCCAGAATATGTTTGTTCGCTGATGTTTGCTCACCATTCAAATCATTGTAGGCAGTCATCAGCCCCCACGGATCTGACTTTTCCAGGGCAATTTTGAAGTTCGGTAAATAGATCTCCCGCAACGTGCGCTCATCCACCAACACATTCAGGTTGTTTTGATAGGCCTGCTGGTTATTCGCTGTAAAGTGCTTGATTACACACCCCACATCTTCAGACTGTACCCCATTGATGAAAGCCGCCCCTAGCTCGCCCGACAAAACCGGGTCTTCTGAAAAGGTTTCGAAATTTCTGCCATTCAAAGGAGTGCGGATAATATTCACCATTGGAGCCAGCAAGATGGATGAACCGGTACTTCTGGCTTCACGTCCCATGGCGGCTCCCAGTTCCCTGATAAGCGCTTTATTCCAGGTAGCCGCCTGCGCCGAGGCCGTCGGAAAACAGGTGGCGTTGGGCTTCATCTGGCCGTTTTCATCCAGAATAATGGTGATTCCATGCCCACAATCGGAAACTTGAATTGCTGGTACATTCAGGCGTTCAATTCCTTTGAAATGCCACATATCTTTTCCTGCAATAAAGTCGGCTTTCTCTTCCAGCGTCATTCGCCCCAACAGGTCTTCTACGCGTTGATCAACCGGCAGTGCAGGATTCTGGTAGTCGGCAACAGGCACATCCTTTTTGCCGCTACAAGCTGCCATGAGCAAGGCCAAACAGCAGACCGATAGCCGCTGTAAATATTTCTTTTTCATAAGTTGTTTTCTTTTTCTGATTAGTTTTTGTGCAAGGTGAATGTTCGGGTATCCCCCAGCCGGTCGTTTTGAGGAAAGTCCAGGTAAAATCCCCCGGGAGAAATTTGACGGACAAATTCGTTCTCTTCACAGGTATAAGACCGGCCACAACTGATTGTAATTCCTTTTAGCTTCTGCGTAGGATCGGCCAGAGACAGTTCGAGTTGTTTACCATTGGAGTTTGCCATGATCAAACAAGCTTGATCGACATGCAAGCCAAAGGGTAATTTCAGGTTCTCCGATGAATAAACAGCCGCTCCAAACCAGGAGTCGTCAGCTGCTTGCACCACCTGCGCATCAGCTGTATTTTGCAGAATTCTGAAAGAAGGTGCAGTTTCCATTTGCGTCAGCTTTTGCACGTCGGCTCCCGGCACCAATGCATAGGCGTAGCTCGCCTGTTCGGGTTTTACGCCATGCTCGAAGTACATGCAGAGCAGGCTTGTATCCATAACCGACGAGGGATATTGCCAGGCAACCTTATGCCAGTTTCCATGCACCTCTCCAGCTTTCAGCACAATTGAACCGCCTTGGGGGAAAAAGTAACCGGCGCCCTTGTGTAATACCCAAACCGGGTTTTCAAGATGAACGGAATCCTTGACGGTCATATTTGCGTTTTGGTTTTTCACCACGACTTCCCCACTTAAATAGGTCTGCTCAATTCCGGTTGTCATTTCAAACTCACGATCCGACTGAATTCCGGCGCCCAGACAAACCATCTGATCTTCGAGTACGAACCAGGATTTTTTAGCAAACACCTGGTCCCGTTTGTAATCCATAGCCGCTACGGCTCTTTTTCCGTTGCTAACGCCTCCCACAAAATCGCTCTCAAGAAAGTATCCCTGGTAAGTCAGGATTGGTAATGATGCCGTATCCTGAACCGCCGTTACTCCGGGAATTTTTTGCCAATCCCAAAAAGGAAAAATATTGAGGTATTCATCTGGTGACTGGCTCAAAAAAGTCGCACCGTCGCCCATGTAGTAACCGCTGATGTTTTCAGAGTTGCAGGATTCGGCTCCGGCTACCCGATCCGAACACATCTTCAGGGAAAAGAAATAATCTTCCTCTCGCTTTAGCAGGTAATCCGAATTCCGGAAGTAGCGAATACCCATCGGAATTTCCTCATCAGACCAGGCCTTACCGGTGATCTTAGCGAATTTTTCCAGACACCCCATAATCTCATTCGCACGCTTTTTCTGATAATCCACAAAAAACTGGCGCCCCAATGCACTAACGTCGATCTGTCCTTTCCAAATAACCCATTGGATTCCTTCCAGCAGGTAATTTCGCAAGATGGCTACTTTATCCTCGGTAAAATGGAAAGGTGTGCCATCCAAAATTCCCATCCAGTAGACCATGCCAACCGCATAGGCCGAGCCGTAATTTCCAAATTGTTGCTGTGGCCCATGCTGATGAAATGACCAATCCGGCTGTATACCTTCACCGTCGCCCACTTTTAGTTCTTCCTGAATTGCCCGGGCAGCTTTGGCAACCGTTTCGGCATCGCGTTGTAAAAGAGCCCTCAAAAGCACATTACCGGACAACCAAACTTTGTTTTGCCCGGTTAGTTTGATTTCGGCACGACTCAGAATTTCAATCGCTTTATCCAATTGGGCCGCTGTCAATTCTTTTTCCATCAATAACACAGTGGGGCCCAACAGTTGGGGCACGCCAATTTGCGGATACCACCAGTTGGGGCAGATAAAATCGTGCTCCAACCAATAATCCAGCGCAAGCAAAATATTGCTTCGAACCTCATCCTCCTGATAAAATTTCGAAGCCGGTTGTTGCCAGGCAATCGCCAGCGCCTGTAGTCTTCTCAAATGATCAGCCACCGGCCATTCGCCGCGTTGTAAACTTGAATAGTCTATATCGCTCCAGGTTCCTGATTCGTCCATTTCATCCAGCCATGCGGAAAGCGTGTTTGCTGAGATTTCCTGAACAAGTAGCTCATTCCAAATATTTTGGTGCAGTTTGTACAAATGATCGGGATACTCTGCTGTACTTTGTGCACAGCTAAGCAAGCTTGTGATGGAAATCGAAGCACAAAGGAAGAAACGAATCAATTTAATCATGGGTGTAGCTGGACTTTAGTATGATGAATTACTTCAATTTCTGGTTGTAGCGATTTAAGGCTTCCAGGAAATAATAATCGGCATAAGTAAGTGGCACATCAACTTCCGAATCTTGAGGTTTTGAGCCTACATTGTGTTTCAAAAGGAAGTTACCATTGGTTCCCGGTTCCGCCAAATACTCAGGCGATGCCAACACCCGAAGCTGTTTTTCGGCTACGTCCATATATTCCTGCGCTAAAAGTTCATCGTGCACATAGTCGCTCAGCTCAATTAAGCCCGAAGCCATGATGGCCGCAGTTGAAGCATCGCGTTCTTCGTTCGGAATGTTCGGAGCTAAATAATCCCAATACGGAATCATATCGTCAGGCATATTCGGATGATGGATCATCAGCTTTGCGATGTGCTGCGCTTGTTCCAGGTATTCCTTTTTACCTGTTTCTCGGTACATCATGGTGAAACCGTACAATCCCCAGGCTTGTCCTCTTGCCCAAATCGATTCGTCGGAAGCCCCTTGTTGGGTCTGTTTCTTTTCTGGAGCACCCGTAATGGTGTCGTATGAAACCACGTGGTAGCAGCTATAATCGGAACGGTAGTGATTTTTCAGTGTTTTATCGGTGTGAGAAACGGCAATCTTATAAAAGGTTGAATCGCCCGAATATTTAAAGGCCCACATCAGCATTTCCAGGTTCATCATATTATCAATGATCACCGGATACTGCCAAACGTCCTTCTTAAAATCCCAGGAACGAATCAGGCCGATGGTTGGGTTGTAGCGGGTAATTAACGATTTACTTCCGGTTAGAAGCACGTCATTACAAGCGGTGTCTCCGGTTAAGCGAAGCTCGTTTCCAAAGCTGCAGTACAGCATAAAACCAACATCGTGGTTCGAAGTGGTGTATTTTTCCTGCTCCACCCGATCGGTAAACTCTTCGGCAAGAGCTTTTATTTTTTCACTTTTATCGTACTCGTACAAATACCACAAAGTGCCTGGAAAAAATCCGCTGCACCACCACCGGGAATCCGAAGTCAGTAGTTTACCTGTTTTCGGGTCTAGCGTTCTCGGAAGCCTTCCCTCCTGCGGTAGCAGGCTGTCGGCCATTGCCACGGTTTGCTGCTCGGCCACTTTCATTACCCGATCGATGACATCTTTCATCGGCTCTTCTGGTTTTGTTGACGCACAAGCACAGAAAAACAAGGCAGCAAATAAGCTTAAAAGTATTGTTCTCATAGATTTATTTTTTTGGAAATAGAAAATAAAACCCCGATGAAGAAACTCCACCGGGGTACAAGTCTCAGCATGTATATCAAACGTAATGATTACAAATTGCTTCGTATTTTATCGATTAATAACCAGGATTCTGTGTGAGATTATCATTTTGGTTCAACTCGCTCTGCGGAAGCGGTAACAAATAGTGTTTCGATGGATCAAAATCATGTTGTTCCAGGGCATCATCTCCACTGTAAACTTCAGATCCTAACTGACGGCGAACAATGTCGAACCATCTTTTTCCTTCACATGGAAATTCCAGCATTCGCTCATTCAACACTGCATCAATGAAATCATCTTTGCTTAATCCAGCTTCCAAATCCGCAATTTGAGCTCGACTCCGAACGGCATTCAGATATGCGTAAGCCTCAGTTGTTGGACCTCCATTTACCTCAGCCAATGCCTCTGCGGCAATCAGATAAACTTCAGAAAAGCGGAACAAAGGATAATTGTATCCACTGTTTGAACCATCGGAACCTGCACCTACCGCAGGATGGCTAAATTTCGCGTAGTGGCGACGAGGAATTCTCCACGAAGTGTAAGGGGTCATTTCGCCTCCAACTTCAATTTCTGAAAGGAAAGTTTCTGCTTTACGGATATCCGCATCATCGTACAAATCGTACAGACCGTCAGCAGGCACCATCACACTCCAGCCCGCAGCGTCGGTATTCATCGGCATTACAATTGTGCTGATATAATCCCAGCTGGTTCCGGCCAGAAAATCTACGGTCCAAATATGTTCTTTTGTATCCCCATTATCAGCGTACCACAATTGGGAATAGTCTGTCAAGAGCTCATAGTCGTAGTCCGCTTTTTCACTGATCACTTCTTTGGCATATTTTGCAGCATTGGTGTAATCCCCCATCGTCAAGTACATGGATGCCAACAATGTTTTTGCAGCTCCTTTGGTGGGGCGGCAACGAATGGCACCAGAAGAGTACATATCCGGAAGGTGCTCGATTCCAAACTCACAATCTTCGATTAGCTGCGCGTAAATTTCGTCAACAGAAGTGCGACTAACAGAAGCCACACTCTCCGGATCGGTCACAAAACTGTCGATAAATGGCACATCGCCAAATAAACGCACCAGGTTAAAATACAGCATAGCCCGGGTTACTTTTGCTTCTGCAAGTAGCTGATCAGCAAAGTCCTGATCGGTGATTTCAATTTTATCGTAACCACTTATGGCACTGTTGGCTGCACTGATACATTTGTAGGTATAAAGCCAGTCGTAAGCCACCAGCGTGTTGTTGGCATCCACATTAAAGGTGTTCATCACCACGCGGTATGATTTTGTACCGGTGTTACCGATATCGGAAACATCATCCAGCAAGTTAATGGTCAGATATAGTTTTCGTCCGTACATACCTTCGTAGGCCATGTAGTAATAGATTCCCAACACAGCTTCTTCGAGCTGCTGTTCCGTCTGGAAATAAGATTCAGGAGACAATGCGCCTATTGGATTTTCTTCCAGATCGGTACAAGCCACGGTCGAGAACAAAATAGCCAAGAAATAGATCAATATATTATTTTTCATATCCTACTTATTTTCAAATTAAAAATTCAGATTAAATCCAAGTGTTACTGATTTTGCATTTGGATAACTACCGTAGTCCAATCCTAATTTTGTATTGGAATTGTTATAACTCACATCTGGATTATATCCGGAATAGTCTGTTATTGTAAATAAGTTTTGAGCACTTACATAGAATCTAAATTTGTCGACACCATACTTGCTAATCCAGCGCTTTGGCAGGGAATAGCCCAGCGAGATAGTTTTCAGTCTCACGTAAGTTCCATCTTCAACCCAGCGCGATGACATGGTATAGTTGTTTGAGCCGGACACTTTTGGAATATCAGTGTCGGTATTGGATGAAGTCCAGGCATTTTTAATCGTAGTAAGCTGGTTGTTTCGTCCCGAACCGGTCTCCAGCTCCATGCGTGTAAAGTTGATGATGTCGTTTCCAAACACTCCCTGGATGAAGATATTCAGGTCGAAGTTTCCGTAAGACAAGGTGTTATTCAAACCGCAAATAAAATCGGGATGCGGATTACCAATAATTTTTCTGTCGGTGCTGTTTACCGTTCCGTCCGGCTCCATCACCACATTTCCATCCTCGTCAACACCGGCAATGTCTTTGTATTGAACGGCTCCTTCGGAATCCAGTCCGTCGAACACATAACCGTAAAATGAACCAACGGGCGCACCTTCCTGCAAAATAGCAGTTTCATCTCCAACCAGGTGAGTTGGGCGCGCTGCATATTTCACTTCGCCACCGTATAATTCCTCAATTTCTGTTTTGTTTGATGATATATTAAAGTCGGTTGACCAAAACAGTTTCCGATCCACATTAATCGTACTTAACGAAGCTTCGAACCCCTTATTCATGTTACTTCCAATGTTAGATATCGCGGAGCTGTAACCTGAATAATATGGTAGGGGAAGGTTATACAGAAGATCAGAGGTTTTCATGTAGTAATAGTCGAGGGTCAGGTTAACCTTGCTTTCAAATAAGCCTACATCAATACCGATGTCTGTCTGTCTCGTGCTCTCCCATCCCAATTCAGCATTTTCAACGCTACTCGGAATAACCGCATTTACGGTTTCATCACCAACGATTGAATTGACAGAACTGAACAAAGCAAGCGTTTTATAAACGCCGATATCTGTGTTACCGGTTACCCCCACACTTGCTCTGAATTTCAAATTGCTAAGCGCCTCCGCACCTTCAAGAAATGGTTCTTGTTTCACATTCCAGGCAAAAGCTCCCGATGGAAAGAAACCCCATTTGTTGTTGGCTCCCAATCGTGATGAACCGTCGTAACGTCCGGTGAAAGTCAGCAGGTATTTATTTTTGTAGTTGTAGTTTACGCGTCCGTAGTAGGATAACATTTCCCACTCGGTCAATGCGGAATAAGCAGGACGGTACTCTGATCCCGTGCTTAAGTTCCAGTACAAATAGGTATCGGTATTGAAGCCCCTGCTATTAGCCTGCATGTATTCGGAGCGGTATTTCTGATAAGAATAACCACCCAACACGCTGAACTTGTGGTCATCAATTTCTTTTTGGTAATTGATGTAATTTTCGCTGATGATATTGGTTTGCTTGTAGCTTGAAATGCTTGCCACACCATCGTAAGCACTACCGGCAACCAAGGTGCTTGGCGAGTAGGTTCCTTCGCGTTTATTATTTATTTCAACACCAATAGTGGTTTTAAAGGTCAGCCCTTTCAGAATTTCCCAATCGATGTAGCCATTTCCCTGAAAGCGGTCATAGACTTTCTCATCGGTATATTCAGTTGCAATCGCGTAGGGGTTATCGTTTGGATCACCAATGTTGGAAATCGTGTAACTTCCGTCTTCATTGTAAATACCTACGGTCGGTTCCATAATCAAGGCCGCAGAAATAACACCGGTATTCGATGCACCTCCGGATCCCTCCTGCGTTTTTACACCGTCCTGAATGCTTCTTTTATAAGTTATACTGGTCCCCGCTTTTAGCTTATCGTTAATGGTGTAATCAATATTTGACAAACCGCTGTATTGCTTAAATTTCGAATTGATAACAACACCATTCTGGTCGAAATAATTGATCGAGTTATAAAAACGAATACCTTTTGTTCCACCGGAAACAGAAACCTGGTGTTTTTGAATCGATCCGTCTCTGAAGATAACATCTTGCCAATTCGTTCCTTCACCGTATTCTGAAGGATCGTACATAGGAGTTGTTCCATCGTTTGCGGCAACCTGGTTCATATATTCAGCAAACTCTTTTGCATTCAAAACATCCAGAGTATTACCAACTTTATCAAAACTGTATGAACTATTTACCTCAACGCTAATATCACCAACATTCCCTTTTTTGGTGGTAATCAATATAACGCCGTTAGCACCTCGCGACCCGTAAATCGCAGTTGCCGAAGCATCTTTTAATATTTCTATTGATTGAATATCCTCTGCAAATGGCATACTCGCCCCGGGAAAACCATCGACAACAATCAACGGGTCGCTCCCTGCATTGATAGACGTTCCACCGCGGACACGAATCCGACTTTCGGTTCCCGGTTCTCCATTAATGCTGGTCACCTGAACCCCCGACGCACGGCCCTGTATCGCCTGAACGGCGTCAGCTACCGGGAAAGCAGCCAATTCGTCTGAAGATACAGAAGTAACAGAACCCGTTAAGTCGCTCTTTTTCATGGTTCCATAACCAATCGCAACAACTTCTTCCAGGCCAATTGACTCTTCCTCTAACACCACATTTAATTCTGACCTTCCTTCGATTGATAAAGCCACTGTTTTAAACCCAACAAAGGAGAATTTTAGAACTGCATTAGCCGGTAAATCGTGTAGTTGATAATTACCATCATAATCTGAAATTGTTCCCGTTGTCGTGCCTTCTATCATGATTGATACACCAGGGATCGGGTCTCCGGCCACACCGGTCACCTTTCCCCTAACGTCGGTTGGTTGATCCTGAACCTTGGGAGTTGAAGTAATAACAACATTTTTGCCCACAAACTCATAGTTGTATCCGTTGGGTAGCAATACCCGATCCAGTATACTTTCAACTGAAGCATCCTGAACAGAGAAATTAAACACCCGTTGGTCCCGGGTTAACTCTGAAGGCACCAAAAATCCTACATTGGACTGACTTTCAATTTTCTCAAGGATATCAGTCAATGTTTCATTTTCGATTTTAATTGACAATCTTGTCGATTGTGAGTGTCCGGTAGTCGCATTTGCCAGAAATGTAGAAACCAGAACAAGAAAAACAATCATTCGCATCATAAGACACAGTTTCTTCAAGTAAGAACGAGCCAGCAGCCCGCTGTTTACAGATTTTTTTTTCATAAATTTGTCTTGATTAGATATTATAAATCTTAGGGATTGGTAGTCCCTTATTAAGACGGGGAATATTGGTAGTATAACCCGTCTTTTTTTTTCATTCCAGGTATATGATATCAGGCTCCGGGAATTGTTCGACCCGGGTAGCTTTCATTGGAATCGATTTTTTCAGCATGGTTATCACTTCAGCCACTGAAGTCTCACGGTTAAAGGTTCCTGAGAAACGATACTTTTCAGCCAGATCCTTGTTGTTAATCACAAATTTCACGTGGTAAATGCGCTCCAACTTGCTGGTGATCTCGGCCAGCGTCTCATCCCGAAACATGATTTTTCCATCTTTCCAACTTGTGTACAGTTGCGTATTCACCCGAACAATGTTTACGGAATCAGAATTCACCTTGTACTCCAGCATTTGGTCCGGGTGCAGAATGTATCGCTTGCCACTGGATGCCCGGAACATCACCTTTCCTTCAACCAAGGTGCTTTGGTAAGTGGAAGCGCCTTTCTCGGCAAACACGTTAAACTTGGTTCCCAGCACGGTGACCTCCGCTTTTTCGGTTTTAACCACAAATGGCTTGGCGGCATTCTTCGTAACCTCAAAAAAGGCTTCTCCTTCCAAACTAACAATTCGTTGCCTGCTATTGAATTCGCTGTCGTATTTCAGTTCAGATCCGGGACGCAGATAGACAAGGGTGCTATCCGGCAAATGCAGCACAGTGTTGTTATTTGTATTGGAATTGACAACATACTCGAAGGATTGATCCTGGGCGCCATTTCCGTTGAAGTAAAAGGAAGTCCACCATCCGATGTTTAAAAGGATCAGGACTGAAGCGGCGATGCCTGCAATGCGCAATACTCTCATGCGACCAAGGCCTGAATTCGTTTGTCGGCCTTCAATCTTTTTCCAGGTTTCATCGAAATCAACCTCCGGCTTTCTCCAATTCAGCTGTCCTGACCAAATCCAAAGTTTCTGATAGGCCAATAATTCTTTCCTATCTTCTTTGTTTTTGACTAACGCACTAACTTTTTCGAGCTCATCTTTCGAGCTTTCATGCGTTAGAAACTTTAGTACTAATTTGTCAATCCATTCCATACACTGTGTGTTATACGCTAAAAACAATATTCACTCCACCAACCCTATATCGAATTCCGACTTTTTTCGAAAAAAATGAGCTTCGTTGACAATCGGGACAGCTTTTATTCCCAATCTCCCATCCAACTCCCGACAGCCAGATCTTTTAAGCGATTTTTTTTATCCGACTGAATGACTACCTCCCGGGTTTCACCAGCGGGTAAATCGAAATAATTATCCATAAACCAGCTTGCGGGTAATGGCATTCCTGCTTTCAATTCAAGCTTGTCTTTTTCGAACAGGTATACCAAGCGGGCAAAAGTATCGGCCGAAACCTGAACAACTGTCTCCCATTGGCCATCTACTTCCTGCTGACTAAGCATTTCAAGCTTCAACTTCGGCTGTTCCCAGGGAATGTCTTTCCAGCCATCGGCAAAATAGCTGACCGTATTCAAAGCCTTGCCGTCACAATTGGCGCGAACAAATAAAAAGCTGTTTTTGTCGCCACTCAAATCACTATGATTCATTCTGAAATATTCTGAAGTCGAATTACGGGGCACATCCACGGTTTGCGATTCCTCCCAAACAATCTCACCTGCCAACGTTTCCAGCCCATAAGTTAACTCAAACTTGTGATCTTCCAGGGTTTCATTGGCCACAGCAAAACGAATAATGCTATCGCGCTCGAAAATGATGGGTAAAACCGGTTCGCAGGCGCGCTTTGCCGCATAATAGGCCGGCTTGGGCTGACAATAGTAATCAATGATTGACCAGTTCGCCGTAGGCCAGCAATCGTTGTACATCCAGCTCATGGTTCCCCCATTGTTGGGCCGGTCGTAGCGGGCACTTTCGTATTCGCTACGGGTCATCTCCAGATGCGTTGCCTGCCCGTGTTTCACGTATTCTTCCAACGAATGAATTTCGCCCATGATATCGCCGGCAATAAACAGGGTCTGCTGGTAATGCGGCCGGTTACCATGTCCGCGCTGAATGTGGTAAATCCAGGCTTCATTGGGTGGCCAGTAATTTTCTTCACTCAGGAAAGATTGCATGGTATTTAATTTGGCTGGCCCTTGCACACAAAATTCTGAGTCGAACGAGCAAACCCGCTCGAAATGTTTACGCCATTGCGATGGATGGCCATCACACCAGAATAAGGCCGTTTTCCAGGAGCTGATGTGCGAGTTCCCAGAGTTGGGACGGTTGCCGGAATCCTCGCGCGACATGGGACTGGACTCGACATAAGGGACGCTCTGCCCAAACCGATCGACCACTCCCCGAAGCAGCATGGTGTACAAAATCGGATCGTCCTCCAAACGGTTTACGTAGAACGGATCACTGTCTGCATCGTCTGCCGCCTTGTAGTCTTTGGCGTGCCGCCACGACTGGTAATCTTCATTTCCGCCACACCAAATAACGATAGACGGATGGTTTCGCAACCGGAACAACTGGTAGTTCGCTTCGGTGATGATTTCATCCATCAAGTGGTGCACCGGATAGCCGGAGCTGGCAAACATGAAATCCTGCCAAACCATCAGCCCCAGTTCATCGCAAATTTCGTAGAAGAGATCTTTTTCGTAAATACCGCCGCCCCAAACACGTATCATATTGAAGTTGGCTTCTTTTGCTTTCTCCAAATAGAAACGATATTTCTCCACCGGAATCGCTCCCGGCCAGATTTCAAGAGGAATCCAATTGGTTCCTTTGCAAAATACCGGTTCATTGTTCACCAAAAGCTCAAAGGCATAGCCACTGCCAGCACTGGGCGTAAAGGGTGTTTCCCGGGTTTCCGTTTCGCGAATCCCGAACTTTCCTTTCTTACTGTCCACGGCCACGCCGTCAACCAGCAACTTGATTTCATAGTCGTACAAATTGGCATCGCCATAGCCATTGGGCCACCACAACTGGGGATCAGTAATGGAAACGCTGGTGTACGATGTGTAGGATTTATTGAGGGTCCGGTCGATGGTGTCATTGAATTGTGTTCCGAAACCTTCCACCTGCAAACTAATTTTGTATCCTACTTCTTTCGCAGGTTTCGACACTTCAAAATTGAAGTCCACCCGGCCGTCGATGAAGGTTTGAATCCCCAACTCATCGAGCACAAACTCATTCCCATTTTCAATGTACACATCGCCTGCCAAGCCAATGCCGGGAACCGGAAGCGTCCAGTCCCAACCGAAATTATATTGCGGCTTTCGCAAAAAGGACCGCCGTTCCTTCCAGCCCAGCAGTTCGTCGGTTCGTGGCCCGCCGAGCAGTTGATCAATCGACAGAAAGCGAATGAACAAGCGGTTATCTTTTTTCTTCAGGAGCTGCTCCACCGAAAACCGATGGGGGTAAAACGAGTTTTCCATCGCCCCGAGTTTCTGTCCGTTCAACCAAATTTCAGAGCTTCCATCCACAAAGTCCAACACCAGTTTTGTCGCTCTTCCGTCGACAAAATCGGCATCAAACGCAACTGTATACCACCATTCTTTGGAGCTGATCCAATACGCTTCCCGGGCCAGGGTATCGAAATGCATATCCGGAATAACCTCTTGCTTCATCAACTCCACATTGACATCACCCGGTACTGTTATGTTTCGCCATCCATCGGCATCCAAATCGGGGATTTTCACATTTTCAGTTTGCGGGTCTAGTCCGATAAATTTCCATTCGGCCAGGCCACTCCCGGTTTGCAAGGATATTTTCTTTTTTTTCCAACTGGATTGTGACCAGCCATTCAACGAAACCAGCATAAACAAACTGATCACCACTAAAATTCTATTTCTCATGTTTAAGCAATTAATTTAGAATGCGTTTTAAAGGGAAAATGCACTTAAACACGGATCGACTGAGTCCAAAGATTTGCCCGAAAGCTTGTCGGAAACCATTCAACTTTGACGCAGGATACTTCCAAAAGACCGCAAATTTTCGGGTAGCGATTTCAATGACGCGATAAGTGCATTCGTAAAAAAAACACGGTGGCGCGGGCAAACCCTATACAGATGAGATGAGAATTTTAAAAAAGAGAGAGTAGCGCCGAACGCATTCCCGGTGAGAATTTAGATGCATCCTCCTGATCGAGGTAAAGTTTCAAATCCTGCCGTAGTTGTTTCAAGGCACGGGTCATGTTGGCCTCCACAGCTTTCACACTAATTCCCAATTCTTCAGCAATATCTTTGTTAGTGTAATTGTTGAATCGGCTCAATTTAAACACCTCCCGGCATTGCGGCGTGAGCTTGTTAATCATCGACGCAATTCGGTCGGAAAGCTCTTTGTAAAGCAATATTTCTTCGGAAGTTTCTTCCAGCAGGTGTAAGCTCACAGAGGTCTGCAGCAATTCACTTTCGTCAATTTCCTGCATCCGGCGTTTGCGCTGGCGTAAAATATTCAGACAGCCGTTGCGCACCAAAATAAAGAGGTAATTTTTAACCGATTGCTCGGTTTGGGTGTAAATTTCTTTTTCCCACATCTTTATAAAGGACTCCTGCACCACCCCTTTGGCTTCATCATCGCGGTTCAAAAACTGCATGGCAACCTGATAAAAGAAATGGAAGTACCTGTTATACAGATCCTCAAACTTCTTTTTATTATGCACTTCTGAATTCAAGTAGACCATAAACCAGCGTTATTCTACAAATCTATAAAATCAACTACGCAAAAGATGCTGTAGCGGTAATTATTTCACCCTCAAAACTGCTGTAACCTCTTTATTTTCGGGACAAAGACCAAAAATATGATAAACGCTGCCGGATACATGCAGCCGGCATAAATCCACATCGGATCGTAGGAAAAAGAGGCAATGACCAGTCCGATGAGCGGATTAATGACCAGGGAGGAAATGGCTCCGGCCGAGCCCGAAAATCCAATAACGGTGGAGGTAAAATTTTTCCCGAACAAGTCGCTAATGGCAGTGATGTAATTCGTAATCCATAAGCCGTGTGCAAAAAACACAAGCGCCATGGTGGCTATCACCCATGTGGCTGAAGGCAATAGTTGCACGAACATCGCGGGCAGCGTCAACAGGGCTGCTACTCCCATGATGCTTTTGCGGGACTTGTTCAGGCTCCCCGTTTTTCGAAGTACAAAATCGGCAATGTAGCCTCCGAGCATATTCGAAATCCCAAGGGCCAGAAACGGAATCCAAAATAAATTTCCAATCTCGTATAAGCTGATTCCTCGGGCTTCGTTCAGGTATTTGGGAATCCAAAACATGTAAAAGTAAAAGATTGGGTCTAGCAGAAAACGGATCAAAATGAACACCCAAACTTCCTTAATTTTAAGGATCTGGGAGAAATTCTTCCAGAATTCCGTTTTTGTTTCTTCACTCGGAGCAGGTACCTCTGCCCGTTTTTCCTTCTTCGGAAGTAAAAACCAAACTGCCACCCAAATAAAACCAATCACACTGGTTGTAATAAACACTCCCCGCCAGCCGATGACATCGATCAGATAGACACACAAAGGCGGAGCAACAACAGCACCGACGGCCGAACCGCCAATTGCAATTCCGTTGGCCAGTGCCTGCTTGTCTTTCGGAATCCACTCGACCACCGCTTTGATGGCACCGGGGAAAGCACCCCCTTCACCCAAACCTAAAATGAAGCGAAAAACACCAAAATGGAAAGCACTGTTGGCCCAACCGTGCAACATAGTTGCCAGCGACCAAATACCTACCGATATCCCCAGGCCTTTGCGACTGCCATAACGATCGATCAACACACCGCCAACCGTGAACATGATCGCATAACTGATTAAAAAACCGGTATTAATAAATCCATATTCCACATCGGAAATGTGAAAATCTTCTTTGATCCGGATAATCGAGACCGACAAAACCTGGCGATCCAGAAAGCTCAGGGCCGTTGCGAAAAAGGCCATGACGACAATGATCCAGGGTAACCAATAGGTAATTTTTTTCATAGTTCGTTTTTTGACGAGTGACTGGTTTGAAAACGCGGGAACAGCCTAAAAAGGCAATTCAGGCATTAGCCTGACAAAAGCTGGTGTAAGAAAAAGAAGCCCGCAGAATCGCGGAGCTTCTAACCAACAAACTATTTACGAATCAATTACTCTCCAACACGAGCAGCAACACATCTCGTCCACTGAGGGTGCCTTCCAAATCGTCGGCTGTTGTTCCCATTTTCTTTTTATCCCACACGTTCCATATTTTATAATCGCCTTTGTTCTCCCAATCTTCAAAGTAGCGCGTCATGGCCCGTATGTTCCATTCGCACTTGTAAGGCCTTTCGTATTCGCTTCGGTTCAGAATAGCTACCGCCCATCGGTTTCCGGTGAGCTGCTTGCACCAAATATCAATGTCTTCATCTTTGATGTAACGGAAAGCCGATTTTCCCATGGGATCCTGATCAATGGCAATCAGATCCTCATTTTCCAGAATCTTCAAAATATCGGTTTCCATAGCACGCAGGTCATTTCCAAGGATCAGCGGGGCTGAAAGCATACACCACATAGTAAAATGCGATTTATTCTCCAGCATGCTTAAGCCGCCGTTGCCCACTTCCAGCATGTCCGGATCATTCCAGTGTCCCGGTCCATTGTAGGTCCAGATGGGCACCTGTTCTTCCAGGATGTTCATCCATCCGCGTGCTCCGGTTGATAAACGGCAATCGGCGCAATCCATAATATCGATGGTCGTGCGGTAAAGGTGACCCATTTCTCCGGCCCACAGCCAGGGCTCGGTGGAACCCCATTCACAAATACTGAACACGATGGGCCGACCGGCACGGTAAAGGGCATCGCGCATTGTTTTGTAGGATGCGCGCGAATCCTGTGTCCCATGAAAGCAGAAATCATATTTCAGGTAGTCCACTCCCCATTGCGCATAGGTCCAGGCATCCTGAAATTCGTAACCTCGACCACCCGGGCGCTTCATACAGGTCATTTCGCCGGCACAGGAATAAAGGCCAAATTTCAGCCCGCGCGAATGCACGTAGTCCGCCAGGGCCTTCATGCCTGAAGGAAAATTTATGGAGTCCACAACGATGTAGCCTTTTTCATCGCGGCCAATCTGCCAGCAATCGTCGAGATTGATATACTCATAGCCTGCATCTGAAAGCCCGGTGGCTACCATGGCATCGGCAATTTGTTTGATAACATCTTCATTAATCTTATCCCGGAAATAATTCCAACTGTTCCAGCCCATGGGCGGGGTCAGCGCCAAACCTTCAAACTTCTGCGCATAAAGATTTGCACCGAGTACCAGGGCCAAAATCAATACGACTATTTTTTTCATATTCTATCCTTTAAATTTTTAACATTCTTATTGTATTCCCATCTCATGCTGAATCTCTTCCAGCGAAATTCCTTTGGTCTCTTTCATTGAAAAAATCACCCACAGCAACTGCCCAACCATGCAGATTGCATAAAATGTAAAAGCGTAGCCACCGGAGAAATCGGCGATCAACGGAAAGGTCCAGGAGATAAATGCAGCGGCAATCCAATGTGTTGTGGTGCCCAGCGCCTGACCGCGTGCTCTCACGCGATTTGGAAAGATCTCGCTGAGGTAAACCCAAATCACCGATCCCTGACCAAATGCGTGAGACGCGATAAACAGGAACAATCCTCCCAATACGACCCATTTCCCCAAATTGCTGATGTCCGTATCGAAACTAAAAAAAGCCCAGGCTGTCGCACTTAAGCTGAGGATGTACCCGATGGAACCATAAATCATCAGTTTTTTTCGTCCTATGCGGTCAATAACAGCCATGGCTGCCAGCGTAAAAATCAGAAACACGCTTCCCACCCCGATGGTATTCAGCAAGGCTGAACTCTTCTCAAATCCAGCCATATCGAAAATGACCGGCGCATAGTACAGCACCGCATTAATGCCCGACAACTGGTTGAACAAGGCAAGCATGACGGCCAGGTAGATGGGAAAGCGATATTTGCGGGTAAAGAAAGGCTCTGTTTGCTGCTGGTTTTCCAGATGCAGTGAGCACTTTATAATTGCTATTTCGTTGGAAACACTGCCGGAATCGGAGCCACACATTTCAATCACCTGTCGGGCTTCCCCTTCCAAACCACGGGCAACAAGCCAGCGAGGGCTTCGCGGTGTGGTAAACAAAAAAATGAAGAACAACGCTGCCGGGATTGCTTCCACACCGAACATCCAGCGCCACTCAGCTGGCCCAATGTCCAGCGTCACAATCAGGTAATTCGAGAAATAGGCCAGCAACATGCCAAATACAATATTCAGCTGTGCCACAGCCACCATCCGCCCGCGGTATTGCGCAGGCGAAATTTCGGCAATGTACATGGGCGAGACCACCGAGGCTCCGCCAACGCCCAGCCCTCCAATGAGTCGGAACAACAGGAAGCTGTACCAATCCCAGGCCAGCGACGATCCCAGCGCTGATATAAAATACAGCAGCGCCAAAATAAAAAGCATAAAGCGCCGGCCGTAGCGATCGGTCGGTTTTCCGACAAACAAAGCTCCGATGATAGTTCCGATTAAGGCGCTCGCGACTGTAAAGCCCAGTTGTGCGGGCGTCAGTTGAAAAACCAACTCGAGCCAGCCGGTAGTTCCGGAGATCACTGCCGTGTCGAAACCAAACAATAGGCCTCCCAGGGCTGCCACTACAGCCGAATAAATTAAGGTGCGTTTCATAGGCTAATTTTATCCCTGGATGTGCCCGGGTTTGACGGGGTTTCGATAGATTGATCCGGCGCGAAAAAACCAATCGGTAGTGGAATCCGCACTTCCTGCCGGGGGTGTAAGTATCTTGCGATACTCGGCAGGTACAGGCGGTTTTCGTGTAATCAGGTCTAAGGGTACAGCGGAATTTTCGTTAACCACAGCCCACTGTTTATTGCCCGGATGGATATTGGTCCAACAATGGTCGCATGGCAGAAAGTCGGGACGAGCCACGTACAACTTCTCGCCACGCTCCAAAATTACCGGCACCAAACCTTTGTTTTCTCCTGTCAGCGCTTCAGGAATATAAAACTCATCGGCCATTCGTTCGCCTCTGATCCGGGCATCTTTTAAATAGCTTCGTTGCTGATTCACCGGATGGTTGAAAGCCTCCGGATCGATATAGGTGCATACCCGGCTGTGCTTCGAGTCGGTAAGCATGGTAAAATCTTCAAACTTAGCTGGAATCATATCAATGTAGCCGCGTTCAAGCCAGAGGCTATCCGGGGTTCGCGCAGGACCCGAAATCATCACATAGGTCCAGTCCTTGCTCCAACTTGCGTTGGGTGGAAGAAATCCATTGATCACCGAACTTGCATCAATGGTTCCCATTGGCACATCGTGGCCCCCCGAATAAACGATTGGATCAAAAACGAACACATTGTTATGCGCATGCCGCGGTAAAAAAGGCGTGACCAGCCCTTTGTTACACACCGCATCGTTAATCCCGATATAAATGGCCAGAATTGTTTCTGACACAGACGGAATCAGGTGCGCCAGCTCGATCGTCTCCATTCCCTCTCCCCCACACATATACTGCGGAAATTCATTCATCAGCATGAACGACTCCGCCAGAAAATTTCGGTATTCCTGCTCCGGCAGCGCACTTCCGGCAGGTAGGTTTAGTTTTATTTCTAAGTCAGTTATCGGCATCGTTTAGTTTGTAAGAAGTTTGTATACAATTCGTTGCTTGTAGGTTTGTCCGGGCTTCAGTTCTATCGACTGAAAATTGGCTTTGTTCGGAGCATCGGGATATCCCTGGGGTTCAAAACAGAATGCCCCGTATTTCGTGTAGATTTTATCCTCCTTTCCGGCAACATCATCTAAAAAATTACCGGTATAAAAATGCACGCAGGGCTGTGTCGTCCAGACTTCCAGCCCAAGACCGCTCACGGGGTCCAGCGCTGTTGCAGCCAACACCAACTGCCCTTTCCCCGACGAAGGCAATACGTAATTGAGATCGTAGCCTGTATATTTTGCTGACGCCATTTCGGCAAGTCGGGAGCCGATGGATCGTTGTTTCCTGAAATCGACCGCACTTCCGTCAAGCTGCTTAATTTCTCCCGTGGGAATGAGTTCTTCATCAGCTGGCGTATATTTTTCAGCGTTGATCTGTACCAATTGATCCAGGACCGTTGCGTTTCCGGCGCCGGCGAGGTTAAAATAACTGTGATGTGTAAAGTTGACAATCGTTACTTTGTCGGACGTTGCCCGGTATTGAATTCCCAGCTCATTCGCTTCATTTAGCGTGTAAACGACTTCACAACTCAGATTGCCGGGATAGCCTTCTTCCCCGTCCGCACTCAAATAAGTCAACTTCACGCCCACCAAATCATCCTCTTCAAAGCTTTTACCGGACCAAACGACTTTGTTGAATCCTTTCAGTCCTCCATGCAGATGGTTTGGCCCAAAGTCGGGCAAGGTATTTTTCGCCAGATTGTAAACGGAATCGTTGATCGTAACCGCCGCCGTTCCGATGCGATTGGCAACGCGGCCAATGGTTGCGCCGAAGTAATACGGATCCTTCTCATAAGCCGCCAGATCATCATAACCCAAAGCGATGTCGTGCATTTTCCCATTTTGGTCGGGTGCAACAATTCTTCGGACGATTGCGCCAAATTCAATAATTTCGATCTCGACTCCTTGTGAGTTTTTCAGTACAAATGCCTGTACTTTTAGACCATCACCCGTTGTGCCAAAGTCTTTTGTTTTCACCAACATACTTTGCTTATCGTTTTTTGTTGACACGGTCATTGCTGCAGAAAACAGAATGACCAGGCCAAGCAGTAGTATTAGCTCATTAATTTTCATGCTCTCCCGCCAGCTTTATTTCTATATCCATCTGGTTCCACCGGTAATTCATCTCATGCATTTTGCCTTCTTCGTTGCGCATGGCATCAGACCAAATCAGCACCATGTGCGTGCCATCCTTGCTAATCCATTTCGGAGACAGTTTGGGTTGATAAGTCAAATTATTGGGATCGTCGGCAGTCCATGAATCGTTGTAGTAAAATTGAGTCCACGGACCGTAAGGCGTTTTGGCGTACCAAAAACCTAAACTGCCTGACTTCGAGTGCATCGGGCTTTTGAAGTAATCTTCTTTATTGGGCGCATAGCCGGTTCCGGCGTAGGTTCCGCCATTTACCATGATGTACAAGCCCAGTCCTTCGTTCCATACCACCGATGGAAGCCAACTGTACCAACCAAAATATTCCCCGGCATCGTTCTTTTCAGGAAACTCAAAAGCTGGTTTAGCCTTTTCAAACTCGCCGGTCCATTGGGCTTCGTCTCCGTTCCAACCGGCAAAAAACTCCCAGTTTGACCGGCTGTCAATGTCATTACTTTTTACCCGGGCCATCAGCAATTGATGCGACCGCAGCCCCGGCCCGTAGATGTAGATGTAGCCATCGGTAGAAGCACTGTGGTTTTTACCTTGCTGGGCAAACGAGCAGAAAGTAAAGGGGTGCACAAAACGACCGTTGACCGTATCGCCATATTCTTCCAGAAAGAACATATCCTCGGCCGAATCTGCCTCTTTGGCATCCTCGTCCCAGGGATCAACTTTACGGGCTTCACCCGCCTTGTTGATGCGGTACCAGCTTTGGCCATTGTCTTCGGATTTCAGCAACTTGAATCCTTTAAAGGGAATTCCCCAGCGCTCGCGTGGCGTCCGGGAAACCGCGGAATATAAAGTTCCATCGACAGCACACACGCCATATCCAAACCAGCCTTCGCCTTCCTCGCTGAACTTGGGATATCCAGGGATGGCATCCCGGCTAAAATCGTCTTTGCCGCCACGAATTCGATACAGGTTGTTGTGGTAACTTTTTCGCTCGTCCTGCAACCAGTTGCCATCATCCATCGAAGTAATCTGACTGTCGTCGGCAGCCCAGGTAATACACCAGTTATCGCCTCGTCCTTCCGGCCGGGTTAAACTCTCCAGTTTGAAGGCCACATCCACGGGTATTTTTTCGGTATTTGTACAAGCATAGGCATGAACCAGGATCACCAACACCGCCATTATCTTTCTCTTCATCATATCAGTTTAGATTTTATTTCGCCCCATTTCGTCAGGCTTTGTCTAAAAACACCATAGGGCATCGCTACCCTATGGTGAAAGTTGATTTTTTTTGAAAATGCTATTGGATCACTAATTTTTTCTGGTCGACATACGGACCGTTGTAGAGCACAAAAATATAGAAACCAGGATCTAACGATTCCACATTCAGCGTAACGAGCATCGAACCGTTGTACTCCAGTTGAAAGCTTTCTACCACGAGCACCCGGCCGGAATAATCGTATATGCGGATAATCGCATCCGAATCCGGATCTCCCTTGCTAACTTCCAGAGTGATATTCGGCTCGGAACAGGGGTTGGGGTAAATTTTCATGGTTGGTGAGGGCGCATCAATTTTAATGTGAGGCGTTGCCGGCGACAAAGAATTTAGCGAGCGGGCCGCTACGAGTAAATCGTCGAAGCTTGCTCCATCATTTTTACTTCCATAGCCCACTTGCCCGCCTTGAAAGCTGTCGTCGTTTAAGAAGGCGATTTGCTCGTCCTCCAGAAAAACAGTAATCGAACTTCCGATTCGAATCACTTTCAGTTCGTACCATGTATCTGCCTCAACCGACAAGGCCAGATCGTAAAGTTCCGTGGGAACATTATCGACCACTTTAAAAATACCCATGGTATTTCCGTCGTTACTTTCATTCAGTGCGATGTAGTAGAAATTCTGTTCATCCTGGTAATTGAAAACCACTGCCGCGTCATTCCACGCACTGGAGGTACCGGTAATTTTCAGCAGTGTACTCAATTCAAAATCACCTTCGATTACCGTATTGTGAATCGCCAGGTTCCCCAGTAATCCGGCACTGTTGTTTCCGGGAGCCGTCAGCACAAACTCGCCATCTACGAAGTTCCATTCTCCACCCGAAACCAGAGTGAAGTCCCCGATATCGGCTGTAAAATTCTCATCGATTAAGTATTCCCGGTAAATTTTATTCACCGCTACATTGCAAATTGCTGTCATCTGCCCGTCCTTCGAAGTGGCAAAAATACGGGTGTTGCCTGCGGCGATGCCCATCACAATTCCATCGGCATTAATCGTGGCTATTTCATCATTTTCTGAAGTCCAGATGACCGACTGGAAAGTCGCATTGTCAGGCAACACAACCGCGCTTAAGCTGTCGGTTTCGTACTCTTCCAACTCCAGCGTTTCTGTCGACAATTCAATAGCCGAAGCAGGAACCGGATGCCCGAGTACGCGCAATTCATTCAAGCTAATCCACGAACCGTAGTAGCCCGAAGCGCCGGAGCAAGTGAGGCGAACATAGCGTGCCTGAACCGAGTCTGCATCGGCTATGGGTTGCGTACTCTCCGTATTGGCCGAGCGGTCAATCCGTTGCTCCCACTCACCATCCGCGGTTTTGGTTTCGATCAGGTACTGGTACGCCCGTCCGCGATAAGTATAAAGCTCGAAGCTCGAAATAAGGTATTCTGCGCCCAAGTCAATTTCCACCGATTGCGGGTAGCCCGAGGCCGACCAACGCGAGTCATCTGCCGTGTTTGCATTGACCAGATTCACCGCCGGATTGGCTGGCAGATCTTCAGCAGTGGCTGTAATCGGTTTCATCAGCGCCAGGTTGTAATCGCCGTTTGGCTGATTCACGATGACCAGGCAGGAATCCGTATAACCGCCGTCTTTGGTGGTGGCCCTGATGTATGCAGAACCTCCGGTAAGCCCCAAAACCAAACCGGAATCATCTACATAAACAACCGTGGTATCGCCCGATAGCCAGTTCACCAGCTGATTTGAGGCATCTTCCGGAACTATTCCCGCGCTTAGTTGAAAGCTCTCTTCAATATCAATGGTGACCTCTTCAGGCGTCAGGCCAATCCCTGATACCGGAACATTGTCTCCCATAAATTCATAAGCACCAATATCGTATCCGTTTCCGTGCGGGCGCTCATTGCCTTCCAGGTCATATTCCGGAATCTCCTCCGCGTCGCTCCCGTTGTCAATGGCCACATTACCGGGCTTCAGGTGCAAATCAAAATTCTCTGTGTCTTCAAAATAATTTGAAAAATCGCTGTTAGCAATCACCAGGTTATTCGCCACCGTCCCAACATTGGCATCCAGCGACAAAGCGGTACAAAGGTTATTGGCGATCAAATTGCCACTGGCGGCAGTCCCGTCTTTGTGGGCAGTAACCTGAATCCAGGTAGGACCGGGTGAAACGGTATTCGGATCGATCACCGTGTTGTTTACCACCGTACAATTGATCGCGCCATAGAGCGAAATACCGTGATAGGTATCGGAAATAACCACATTGTTTTCGACCACCCAATCGGTAAACAAGCCGTCGAAACAACCGATTCCCTGGAAATCGCCCTGCAAATTCTGATTCGGGTCGGTGGTGCTGATAATCGTATTTCCGCGAATCACAACACCAACCGAATTACCGGTTCCCACATTTCCGTCATCACCAATGGTGTACACCTGAATTCCGTCGTCGTGATTATCATCAACCTTATAGCAGTTTTTGATGGTGTTGTACTGGAACACGTTGTAACTGCCCCGAGCCTGGATCCCGTCTCCACCAATATTCTCAATGGTGTTGTACTCAATGGTGTTATTATCGGCTCCGGTGTACAGGTAAAATCCGAAATCGACATTTTTCAGTTCACAATTCCGGATGGTGTTGTAATCGCCGTAGCAATACACGCCAACACAGTAATTTGCCAACCAGTCTTCGGCTGTCGCCCAGGGCTCCGATGCCGAATACAAAAGGCAGTTTTCAATGGTATTGTGCTGTGAATTCTCATCGAGATTGATCAATTTTTCTTTCGAATATTCCGGCGCTGTTTCCGGGCTGACGGTCAGATTCGACACTTTCCAGTTACTGGCAGATACAAAAGAAATATTCTTTAAGCTGGGTTGCTGCCCTTCCAGCGAAGTAATAAAAACGGTGTCCTGATTCAAGCCGGTAATGACGGGCGATCCATGGTGACCGTTCAGCAAATAAATCACATCATTGGCGTCGAAGGCCTTTCCCGATTTAAACACATCTTCCAACGAAGCCCAGGGGCTATCGCTGGTTCCGGGGTTGGTCATACTACCGTTTACCGGGTCGCAGTAATAGGCGTCCTGCCCATCGTTGCCCGATCCTCCATCGGGGCTGTCCGAAAAAATCAGGCTTGGTGGGATAACACCTTCTTTACTCGAATAGGCATAGTAACCGGACGCATTCACCCCAATTATTTTCAGCGATAAAATGCCATCCGTTTCATTCGCTACAATCTCGGAAAGGTCAATATCAATGTAGCTATTGGCCGCGTCAACGGCATACTGGCTAATCATTTCGGCCACTGCCGGACGGTTGTAATAATTCAGTCCATCCTCGGTCCAGCTATCGTCATCAACGCGGTAAAGAATGTTGTCGTCGCTCAAACTGGCAACCGTCACATACAATCGCAAAGTTGCATAGGCATAGTCGGTCGTGTAATCGCTTAAGTCGAATTTCAGGTAGGTCTCGCGATGGATGTAAGTTGAAGTGTTGTACTTAACCGCCAATTCGGTCGCTGTACCGTAGTTGGTACCTGCAAAACTACTTCCCCGAACAAAGGAATCGGCCAACGTATAAACAACTTTTGTTGCTCCGTTTGCCGCTAAAAAACCGGTAAGCGAAATACAAAGGAGGAAAAGCTTGAACATCACTTGTCTCCCCCTAAAAAGTCGATTTTCTTTCATAAGCATAGATTTTAGTTTTGGTTAATTTTGGAAAGTATAGGCAATACAATGGCTGGTTTCAGCGTGCAAAAACACCCTAAAACGCGCATTGAAAGCACCTCATGATCACTTATTCAATTTGCTCTTTAAAAAGAAGTGAAACCGGGCTGGTCAGCCCCGAGTCCAGAAGCGGCACCTCGGCCCACGGGATGTAAATTTTGTTTAAGCCCTTCACGTGCGTGGCTTCAATGTTGGTGCTGGTCGTTTGGCGCCCGCTTAAGGCATCTCCCGTCAGGCGGTTCGACCAGGTATTGGCCACTTTCACAATCAACTCGTTGTCTCCGGCTTTTAGCACTTCCGAAATATCGAATTGATACGGCGCGGTCCACGAAATCCCCAGGTGCACACCGTTGAGCCATACATCAGCAATTTTTTCCACTTTACCGAGGTCGAGGTATATTTTCCCATCAGCAATATTGATGGAGTTGATATCATGTTGAAAGACTTTCCGGTAGGTCGCAATGCCCGAATAGTATTTAATGCTGTCCACATCAGAGCTGGTCCAGCTTTTCAATTTCGGCCACACAATCCAGTCCGTCCCCTCACAAGTATCGGTCAGGAACAGCTGCCAGGCACCTTCAATTTCGATCCTTCTTATGTTTTCCGAATGATTGGAACTTAGTATTTTAGCATCCGAACTCTTTGCTCCGTTCCCCGGTTTGAATACCACCAGGCTGGAGGCAAAAGGAGCCAGATCAATTGGCACAGTAGTTTTGCCAGCCTCAACAAGGTAGTCGGTCACCGGCTCAATTTCACCGTTCAAAGGATTCCAAAGCTCGGGAGTTCCCGTTCCGTTCCGAAAACTACACCGCTTGGAAACCCACTGATTGCTCGTATTGCGAATGAAGTAAAAGGCCAGATCGCCCTTTTGGTAATGAATGAAGTCGAGCTCACCCATACTTTGTCCGGCATAGCTAAAATCCGGCGCCAAGCCGATCGAGGCGTAAATGTCAGTCAAATCTGCTCGGCTGCTGCGTTCCAAAACAGAAGGTTTGCGCGATTGATCCCAAAGTTTATCGCGTAATTGATAGTCCGATTTTGTTGGACTTTTGCCCTTCAAATTAGCAATGGCCATCGGTTTTTCACCAAGTACCACAGCCCCTTTATCCACCAAATCGGATAGTTTTTGCAGCACTTGCGGGTTCATTGAAGGGCTGTCCTGCAATACCAGCAACTTAAATTTAGAACCGGTCGGGAGCAGAATTTCCCCCTTCTCCGTTGTCGCTTGCAGCAAAACATCGGTGTTGACGATTTCATAGTCGTAGCCGGCACCAGCCGTAAACCGACTGTTTTTATGGCCGCCATAATTGGGGATCTCGTCACCGTAATAATACAGCACATCTGCGCAAAACTCCGTTTGCTGAAACAGGTACGACAAGCGAGCCAAGTAGTCATTGAACGGGCGCACCATGGGCCACCAAACGCGTTTATCGTTGTAATGCGTTCCGGCATGATATACAATTCCGGGGAGTCCAGAGCCTTCCGGATTATGAGTGAACCCGTGAACAACCACCCGATTCATTCCTTCGCAAAATGCCTGATCGGCCAGCGGTTTCATGTCTGCAGGCGCTTCCTGCCAATGTTGAAAAGTAGTGAATGCTTCCTCTTCAACAACCGGGCGCCCGTAGATGTGTGAGGCGGCAGAAACCTCCTTCACTACCCGTAGAATATCAATTCCGTCGGCATTCAGACGATTGTGGTTAATCCAGAATTCGCCGCGCGGCCGATCGAGTGCGCCCAGGGCTTTCAGCGGATCAACCGGCACATTGTGCAAAGGCAATCCCGGCCCGCCGGCTTCCGAATTAATTTCCAGGCCATGCGCGTTGGCTATTTTCTTTGCCTCCCGGTAAAAATTGCTAATCATCAATTCCGATAAGGTTCGCTTGAAATCAGCGAGGAACTGTTGTGTTTGCTGATCGTCGAAGAGATTTGCATCAAAAAGTGCCGGCAAGTAACTGGTAAGCTCGTAGTCGTTCACTTCCGTAAATTTGGCTGGCAAACTGGGTGTCCACACATTTCCGGTAGCCTCATAGCTCGCCAGGTACAGGCTTTTCAGTGCCGATTGTTGCAGGTTCCCTAAAACCTGTTCCAGCCGCCCCAGCATGTAGTTGAAATGAAAATCGGTCGCCTCCGCATCAAAGTGGTCAATGATGGGGCCTTTCGAATTCTGACTCGGCATTTTCAACTGTTCGCCCGAAACAGAGCACACAAATCGTTGCACGACCCAATCGCCTTTCGGTTTTGCCCAATTCAGCATTTCGGATTCCGCATTAAAAAAAGCGGTCACATCAATCACCTCCTCCGGACGAATCGCTCCCGTTTTCCGATCGGGATAGGCTACCACAGCCACTTCGCTGTAATATTCCGGTTTACCATCGGCTCCGTATTTGATCAGCTTCAAACTCCCTTTGGAATCTCGTTTTGGAATTTCCGGAAAGGGAAGTTTTACGCCCGTTGACGCTTCGTTGGAAGCAGATAAGCGTACTTCGGTGCGATAAATGGATTTTGCCGCGTACCGGCTGTTCACCCAGCTCCCACCGGCATTCCAGCTGCTGGCCATATTCAGCCCCACTTCCATCTGCTGGCGACCGGCTTCTTCTATTGCAATCTGGATGGAATGAAGCGATTCGTCGCTGAAAAAAGCAGGTCCGGCAGCAACCATGGTATCCGACGGAGGGACACCAATTTCGAAAATGTCAAAACCGGCAATACCGGCTTTTTTCATTTCACCGATTTCTTCAATCAGCCGGCGGTTGTCCACCTGCCCATTCAGCCACCACCAATACACTTTGGGGCGCGCCTGGACTGGTGGGTTCTTAAAGCCATCGGCCAAGGCAGAATAGGGATCGGACTGGGCCGCCACACTTCCCGGCAAACTCAAAAAAAGGGCGCAAAATAAAACCGAAAACAGACTTCTCATGAGATTAGATTTTTACAGGTAGCATTCCAAGGTTTAGTCTTGCGAAATGAGCACCGACTCCAGGTTCAGGTAATTCGCGATTTTTTGAATGGTTTTGGCGTGATGGCCAATGCAAAGTGCAAAATGGTGGGTTGGCCCTTCACTCATCCAACGGGTAAGGAATGTTTTAATATCGGGTTTAAAGTAGCCGCGGGTATTGGTGTTTCCGGTTGGCGGGATGGGCCCTTTCACCGACTCGCCCTCCGCAATAATGAATTTGAAGCTTCCTTCGTATGTCGAATTGATCGACAGCATGGTAATTGGCCCTTCCTTGATTTTAAACTCCACACCGGCGCCACTGCCCGGCTTTCCGTGGTACCGGTCTAGGCTCCGTAGTACGGGCTTTCCGTCGGCAATCGCCACATTGTGCGGGCCATCGTGACCAACCAGCACAAATCCGTCGTTGAAATCGATCGGGTGCAGTTCAGCAAAACTTCCACCCAATCCCAGGCGATCCATGATCATCAAAGCAACCAGGGTTTTTAAGTCCGATTCACCACACATGGGGAAACCGCTGGCCGTTAGCAGCGAATTACCGACAATCAGGTTCGTCATCACTTTCCGCAGTTCGCTTCCTTCCGGGCCATCATAATAGTAGGCCAGGCCGTCGAGTTTTGTCTCTTCCACAAACTTTTTCAGCGCCAAGCTCACTTTAGCCGCAATGGACAAATCTTCGGGTTTTAACTTGGTTGAAATAGGGTCCGAAACCGGGTCGGGCGTATCAAAGAAATCCAGAATCCGGGCTTCTTCCTCTTTCACCTCATCATCCGTAACCTTCTGAAAACAGCTAAACAGCTCATTGGCTTCACACTCTACCACATGGCTACCAAAC
This sequence comes from Mangrovibacterium diazotrophicum, assembly GCF_003610535.1. Taxonomy (NCBI): domain Bacteria; kingdom Pseudomonadati; phylum Bacteroidota; class Bacteroidia; order Marinilabiliales; family Prolixibacteraceae; genus Mangrovibacterium; species Mangrovibacterium diazotrophicum. The sequence continues at coordinate 221,159 of NZ_RAPN01000002.1, forward strand.
TTGGCGGTCAACATGGTGGCATCGGTGTGCATATCGAGCATGGCATTTAGCGGGTGTCCCAGGTGCCCCAGCTGTGCATTTTTTAGGGTATGAAGCACTTTGGCAATTGCCACATATTCGAGAATCTGCGCATCGGCTTCCGGGTCGTCCTTCAAACAACCAATAATCACGTCCGGCACTTTTTTTCCCATCCGTACAGCCACCGCGCCAAACTCAGGCATGGCGCATATGTCGTCGTTCATGAGCTGCATATAAGTCGATGCTTTGGAATAGTCCATCGCTTTTAGCGGCTGAAGCGCAACCAATATAATCGGGATGTTCAAGGTTTTAATGATGATTCCGAAGGTACCCGAAGTCGCATAGGTAACCATGTTACAGAAAATCAAATCCAGCCCGGCGCCCTGCAAATCTTTCACTTTACGGTAGGCCGTTTCGGGGTTGTCAATCATTCCAAAGTCAATGATTTCCGTATCCGAATCCGAAATTTTCGATTTGAATTGCTCATGTTTCGCCAGCATGTCTTCCAGCAATCCGTCGAACTGAGGCCAATAACGATCATAGCCAACGCAAAATACTCCAATTCTGCATTTGCCTTTTCTTAACTTTTCTTGCATTAGTATAGTATTCAGGTTTAATACATACTAAAAACAACTTGCCCATTGAGCACCCTACATGTAAATCCGAATTTTACGCAATCATAAAAAAAAGGGAAGAAATCCGGGGCTTCACTTACAATCGATACGATAAAACAACATTACGGAGTATATCACCCCAAATTAACAAATAAACCATTTCTGCAAAGCTGAAATCCAAGGAGGAAGACGATCCTAATTAATATCCCGAAAAGTCTTCTAATTGCTTTTCTATCTACACCTTACATCTCTAAAAACCACAACACTCACAAGCTAATTACTTGCTAAATTTATCTTTATTCGGTCTTAACCCGCTATGTCCGTTCAGATTATTTTTGCAAAAACGAAAGGCGCTCCGTCAATACGGAGCGCCTTTCCAACTGCAAATGATATTTTGAATTACTTCAAGTTCACTTTAAAGAAGGATTCCAGTTTTTCGAAGGGGATCACATCTATTTTGTCATACAAATCGGTGTGCACAGCACCGGGAATAATCATCAATTCTTTGGGCTCGTTCGCTGCGGGATAGGCATCTTCGCTAAAGTAGCGGGAGTGCGCGTTTTCACCGGCAATGATCAAGATTGGTCGAGGTGAAATTTCATGGATATAGGTCAGCAAGGGCATATTCATGAATGACAACGGATTGGTTGCGGTCCATGATCCGTTGGAATTGATCGAACGAGGGTGGAAACCTCTTTCCGTTTTGTAATAGTTCACGTAACCTTGGACAAACTCCGGCTCGTTACCTGTTAATTGCTCCGGCTCAGGCAGCCCAGCCTGGCCGTAAGCTGGTTTTCCGTTTTCAGCATCTTTCCACCGTTGTTGGCCCAATTGTTCCAGCATTTCTGAACGTTGCTCTGCTGTCATTGAATCAAAATACCCTTTCGCTGTTACGCGAGACATGTCGTACATGCTGGCTACAGCAACCGCTTTTACGCGTTTGTCCGCCGCAGCAGCATTTAGTCCCATACCGCCGAATCCACAGATGCCCATGATTCCAATTTTCTCACGATCTACAATTTCCTGTGTTCCCAGAAAATCTATAGCCGCACTGAAATCTTCGGTGTTGATATCCGGAGAAGCGACATTGCGAGGTTCGCCACCGCTCTCCCCTGTAAATGATGGGTCGAATGCCACAACCGCAAAACCGCGTAGAGCAAACTGGTTGGCATACAACCCGGATGATTGTTCTTTGACCGCTCCGTAGGGGCCGCTAATTGCCAATGCGGGCAATTTTGCGATTCCCCGGTTCTTGGGAAGATATAAATCGCCGGTCAGGGTAATTCCGTAACGATTTGTAAAATGTACTTTTTCGCGTGTAACGTCATCGCTTAATTCAAATGTATAATGTTCTTCGGTCTGTTTCATGTCTTTAGCTTCTTTTGCATGCAATGAGGTCAACATGGTAATTGACATCATCGCGATTAATGCAATTGTTTTCATTTAAATTGTTTTCTGTTTCTGAATTTTGTCTAATTGTTTCGATTGCTGCTGAATTGCACTTGTTGTCCTAACTTACTGTACTCTTCGTCGGTAACCGGCCCCAGCCATTCATTGGTTGAACCTTCCACAGGAACCGATAGCGCCACATGCGCAAACCAGCTATCCTTCGTGGCCCCGTGCCAGTGATTTACTCCGGCTGGAATATTGACGACATCGCCCGGTTTCAGAGCTTGAGCCGGTTTTCCTTCTTCCTGGTACCAGCCGGTGCCGGCAGTACACAGCAAAATCTGTCCGCCTCCATGGTGAATGTGCCAATTGTTGCGGCATCCGGGTTCGAAGGTTACGTTGAAGGCAGGAATACCTTCGAGCGTTAACACGGCCAGGTAACTTTGTCCAATAAAGTACTGGGCGTAGGCCTCATTTTTATCTCCCAGTGGAAAGGGTTGTTTAAACTCACTCATTGTTTTATCTCCTATTTTTTATTGTTATTCGTTTTCGGGCACGACCTCATTGATACAATTTAATGCATTGAGTGTGCGTGGGAAGCCCATGTAGGGCAAACATTGGGTAACGGCTTCAATCAGGGTGTTTTTGTCGTTTCCTACCTTTAAGTTTCCAACCACGTGCGACTTAACCTGACTTTCGCAACCGCCCAGGGCACTTAAAATACACAGCGTTAAAAGCTCACGAGTTTTCAAATCCAGGCATCCGCGGGTGTAAATATCACCGAAACAAAATGCCGAGAGGTAATTCTGAATATGTTTCTGATTTTCGGGCGCAGTTTGACGCATTTGATCAATGACATCGCCAAAGATGCTTTTTTGTGTTTTTAGCCCCTCGTCGAAACGAGTTTCTTCGGTTACCGTTTTCTGGCTTTCCACCGGAAGCGAAATCCCCAGCATCTTAAAAATTTCGTTGGCCTGTTGAATGGCATTCAAAGTTTTCGGAAATCCCAGGTATGGGATGCATTGGTAAATAGTTTCTTTGATTTCGACTGCCGAAGCACCAACATTAAGTGCCGCAAAAACATGTGCTTTAAGTTGATCCAGGGTCTGATTCGTGGTCAAAACCAACAGGGTTATCAGTTCCCTTATTTTATCGGATAAACGACCTTGGTAAAACACTTCACCGAAAATAAAGCGGTTCAGCATTTCCTGAATATCCGGATCTGTTTCCGCAAGCGGACCAGTGTGCTTACCAAACAACTCTTCGTATTTCCTATCGCTCAATTCTACCCTATTCATAACAATTTTCGTTTTAATTCTTTGATGTTGACATCCACAGAATAGCTTGCATAACCAGTAATCGGCGTTGTCAATCGGCCGGTGAAAATCAACAATACAAAGTTCGGTATTAGGCAATTAAGGAGAATACCAGAATAACGGATTTACTTACCACTTTTACCGAAGCAGGTATTTGGACGGGATAGAAAATCGGGCAATTTTACCTTATTGTGTTTTTCGTTGCATAATATTGGAAATCGCCTACAGGTTCGTTCATGATTTAAAGTAACCGGGTTGCTTGATTCTTAATCGAGCGAATAACCCGGCTCCTTGAAAAGAATGTCCTTTCGGCCCATAATATCAGTGAGATAAACTTTGTTTTTCCATTCTCCGAAGGTAAAATCCTCAATGGTCACAGAGTACGATTCGTCACCATAGCCGATCACGCGTTGAGCCGCTTTCACAACTTCTTCGGCTAATTTCTGCTTTTGCTCTTCGGTTTTTCCTTCGAGCAACTTTATTTGAAAATGTGGCATATTTTATAAGTTAAGAACAGCCCTCCGGACTTGCGAAAGGCTGTTTCGGGATTTCAATTCCTTTTGATTTAAACGACTAGAAAGTAGCTGTATCAATCACGTAACGGTAACGCGCTTTCTTATTGACGACATTCTCCCAGGCTTCATTAATTTGCTCTCCACTGATCATCTGAATTTCCGGTTTCACACCATTATCCGCACAGTAGTGAACAACTTCCTGAGTCTCGGGAATACCACCAATCAACGAAACGTTCAGGTTCACCCGGCTGAACATTAAGCTGAAGGTATTAATCGTTAACTGCCCACCAACAGGGACACCCACTTGCGTATAGTGCCCGTCCGGCTTTACGCAGCTAGCATACGATGAAATATCGTACGCATAAGGAATTGTTGAAATCATGTAATCCAGTTTGCCTCTCATCGGTTGAAGTTTTTCAGGACTATCGACCACAATCACTTCTTTGGCTCCAAACGACTTAATGTCATCCACTTTGTCAGCTGAAGTCGTAAAGGCATACACTTCGGCCCCTTTGGAAACAGCCAATTTTACGGCCATGTGTCCCAATCCGCCAATACCGGCCACGCCAACTTTGTCGCCAATTTTAAAGTCAGCTTTCATTAGCGGCGAATAGGTTGTGATCCCCGCGCAAAGCAACGGCGCAGCTTCCTGCATACTGATATGCTCCGGAATATGCACGGCAAAGTGATCGCGAACAACAATGTTTTTTGAATATCCGCCCTGGGTGATTCCCGTTGGAGATGTTTTATCCGGGTAACCGTAGGTGAACAACGTCTGTCCATTTTCGCAGTAGTGTTCATCACCATGATTACAATTGTCGCAGGCCATACAGCTGTCCACCATACAACCAACTCCGGCACGGTCGCCCACTTTAAACTTGGTCACGTTTTTTCCAACGGCGGCAACAATACCAACAATCTCGTGCCCCGGTACCTGTGGGTATTGCTGTGGCCCCCAGTGACCTTTCATCTGGTGAATATCCGAGTGGCAAATACTCGCGTATTTCACATCGATTAGAATGTCATTGTCGCCAACCGGACGACGTTCAAACTCCCAGGGTTGAAGCTTTCCGGATGTATCGAAGGCTGCATAGCCTTTCGATTTGATATTTTGTTCCATATTTATTGAATTTGAATTGTTTGCAAACAAAGAAGCCGGGTTGCTCAACAAAACTGAAGCGCCGGCACCAGCCAAAGCCGTTTTCTGAATAAACTCTCTTCGCGAGCTTTTTCTATTGAATTGATTTTCATTCATACGATCTGGGTTTAGGATTTATGTTTGAGAATATCTAGTCAATGTGTTTAATAACCTTTGCAGGGACACCTGCAACCACTGTATTAGCCGGAACATCGCGATTAACCACTGCTCCCGCTGCCACTATTGAATTTTCACTAACCGTTACACCGGGCAGAATGGTTGCAGCTGCCCCAATCCAGGCATTTCGTTTAATCACGACTGGTTTTACCGACAAAGCTTTACGTTCTTTCGGGTTTACAGGATGTTCTTCTGTCAGGATATTCACTTTCGGGCCAATCAACACATCGTCTTCAATGGTTATCGTTCCCATATCGAGCATCGAGCAGAGATGATTGATGTAGACATTTTTACCAATTCGCGTGAACTGGCCGATGTTCACATAAACCGGTATCTGGATCGTCGAACTGGTGTCAAGTGGCTGACCGGTGATTTCGCCCCACTGTTTGCGAACTTCCTCAACATCGGGAGTTGCATTCAACCTGACCAGCAATTGCGTTGTTCGTGCTGCAACTTCGCTGATATCGCGGTACTGCGGATCAGTGTACGGAACAGCTTCGCCAGCTTGTAATCGTTCAAAAATGGTTTTGCTCATTTTATTCAATCGTTTACGGTTAAATATTCCTCTTCCGTAACTGGCTGCTTCCATTCTACAATGCCTTTTTCTATATTTGGAACGATGTAGATGTGGCTCATTGCTGAATCTTTTGAAGCTCCGTGCCAATGCAACACATTGGGTGGGCACTTCACCACGTCGCCTTTATGAATGAGCTCGATTGGTTCGCCTATTAATTGATGATAACCAACACCCGAAGTTACAATCAGGATTTGGCCGCTTGGGTGCAAATGCCAGTTGCTGCGAGCGCCTGCTTCAAAATAGACTTCCCCGGCTGCTGTGGTAAAAACCGAATCACTGGAAACCATACCAATGACATACGCATTTCCGGTAAAAAACTGAGCAGGTGCTAATTGCCCTTGCTGAAATACTTGCGACAACTGTTTATCGGGATCATTCTGCGAACTACAGCCTACCAGTGAAAAAAAACCAACGACTGCACACGCAACAAGTAGATTATTCAATAATTTTCTCATATGTATTGTTCTCTTGTGATTAAGCTTCATCGTTTATTTGCGAAAAACAGAATACAAAGGTCCGCTAAAACTTCCCTAGCGAATTACCCAAATTACGGAGAGACTTACCCCAATTACGGAACATGCTATCCGGCCTTAACGTATTTGGATTAAGTTCCTTACTTTTGTTTCAGTTATTCAAAACAAGGCTATGAGCGAGATTTTAAAAGTCAATTCAGTCGGAGAATACAACAGTTTTGTGGGGCAAGAAACCTTGCATCCGCTAGTCAGCGTTATTGACTTTGCGAAGATGGATCCCTTCTGCTTTTTCAAAGCTCAAATGAATGTTTACGCGGTCTTTCTAAAAGATATCAAATGCGGCAATATCACCTACGGGATCAACAATTACGACTACGAAGACGGTACCCTGATTTTTATTGCTCCCGGCCAGGTGTACGGGGTGGAAAGCTATAATGAGAAGCGACAAGCGCAGGGAACTGCTATTATTTTCCATCCGGATCTCATTCATGGCACTTCACTGGGAAAACACATCAAGGACTACAGCTTTTTTTCCTACGAAGTAAACGAGGCGCTGCACCTATCGGCCCGCGAACGAGCAGTTGTCAATCAATGTATTGAAAACATTAAGTATGAACTGGAACATGCCATTGACACACACAGCAAAACTTTGATTGTTTCGTACCTGGAACTTTTTCTCAACTACTGCAAACGCTTTTACGAGCGTCAGTTTATCACACGTAGCCATGTCAACAAAGACCTGCTGGTTCGCTTTGAAAAGATTTTGGATGATTATTTCGAGGCTGAAATGGCGCTCGAGCAAGGCGCTCCCACAGTTCGCTATTGTGCCGACAAGCTCTTCCTCTCGGCCAATTACCTGGGCGACCTGCTGAAAAAGGAAACGGGGAAATCAGCCCAGGAGCACATCCAGCAAAAAATGATTGACTTTGCGAAAGAACGCTTGTTCGACGCCAGCAAGTCAATTAGTGAAATTGCCTACGAATTAGGCTTCAAGCACCCGCAACATTTTACGCGCATGTTCAAGAAACAAGTCGGGGTTTCGCCGGCTGAATACCGATCGATGAATTAAAAGCCAAATCAGGTGACTTCCGGAGCCCGATCCTGCTTTTTTGTTAAAACATACGCCATCTCCGCAAATTAAAGACCAATCCATCCGAAAAATGACAATATTGGCACCTGCAAATTGTCTTCGTTTGAAATCGCAATTTTCGGGAGGCAATCACGTCAAACAATCTATCCCCAAAATGAGAAGAGTGATGAAAAAACTGGTCTTTGTTTTAATGCTTGCAATTGTCGTTTCCTGTAATCCCGAGAAAATAAAACCGCGGGTAATCGTTTTATCGGACATCAATAATATTGGTGGCGATCCCGACGACAAGCAATCCATGGGCCACCTGCTCATGTATGCCAACGAAGTGGATATTGTCGGAATTATCCCGGATCTATGGGAAGGCAACGGCGTGGAAGCTTGCATGCAATGTATTGACGCGTACGAAAAAGACTTCAACAACCCGGATTACAAATTTAAAACCTTGAACTACCCCGCTCCCGATCACCTGCGCGGATTAATCAGCAGAAATAAGGATGAAGCCATTGCGGCAATTATCAGTGAAGCCCGAAAAGGAAATACACCCGTTCATGTTCTGGTTTGGGGAAATATGAATACGCTGAAAGATGCTTTGTTTCAGGCTCCGGAGATGGCGCAAAACCTGCGAATTTACACCATTGCTACGCACCGAATGGCTGAAAATGAAGATGCTCTCCTCAATTCACGGGATACCACACAATTTGGACTACGCCGGAACTGGAATCATCCGGGAAGAGATGAGATATACAATGACGAGCGATTTGCCGATTTGTGGTGGCTCGAAAACGACTGGAGCTACAACGGCATGTTTGAAGGACAGGCTCCGCGTGATTTTCTGGGTGAAGTCAAAGAGTATGGAGCATTGGGCTACTACATTTGGGATGTTGTTCAAGCTTTCGACTGGGCACATTATTTCCGGGCCGGGGATACGCCGACTCTGCTCTATTTGCTCGAACCGGGAATTGACATTGACAATCCGGCGACCGGCTCCTGGGCCGGGAAATTTGTTCGCCCCTACCCCCAATCGCATCCAAACTACTGGATTGACGATGCGGGAACGGCTGACTGGAACTATGCCCAGCCAGAGGAAACCTGGAGTCAGGCAACTGAAGTATATCAGAATAGGGTGAACAACTTGCTGCAAAGTCGGGATGCCATGTACGATGCCTATCGCCAGAAAATGAAAGAACTCTACAACCGGAAATAACAGTGCCTGGCGCTGGTTTCATCTCAAAAAAATGGTCCCCAAAGTTTCCATCGGGGACTAATCAATGTGGAATAATAGCGCTAGTTTCTTCCTGGAACTACTCCTGGTCGAGCTTCAAATTCTGTTTCTTTTTTTGGTTTGATAAAAAGGAATAAACGCCCATAAAACCTCCCATAAATCCGCTGATGGCACCAGTTGTGCCGTGTGCAAACGCATGATCAACGACGGTTTCGGGAACGGGAACCATCAAGTAGTTCATCAGGAAGCTCATGATAAATCCCATTACTGCGCCAATAATTCCGGCGATTACTATCTGTTTCATTTGTCGATTACTTTATTGGTTACAACTTGCTTTTCTTGTCCTAATATTTTGATCTTGAACGCTGTGCAATACCGTTTCAATACCTCTCGTATTTCATCCACATAAAGCCCCAATATCAAGATGAAATAGATCAACTTCAGTCTAGTTTAAGATTGTACTGATGAAAATCCCCAATTGGTGGTTTTCGATCTTCATCGGGCCATTTCCGTACCAGTCGTAGTTTAGAGCGGCTCCAAACGAGAGCGTTTTATAACTCACTCCCACGCGACTGTACAAAAAACTGCGATCGTGTTTTCCTGTTTCAGTCAGGTGGCTGTAGAGGCCTTGTGCTCTCGTGTACAACGACCAGGCGTCTTTTATTTGAGGACGGTATTCGACAATCGCCAGGGATTCGAAGTTATGGGTTTCGGTTAAGTGGAAACCAGAACTCAACAGGCCCATAAAAGTACGGCTGTGGTAGCCATATTGAGCACCGGCATAGGGTCTGAATCCCCAGTTCGAATTAAACAAAGCCCCACCAACAACGCTCACATTTTTCACTACGTCGTACTTTAACACAGCCATGTTGATTGACTCTCGTAAAAATTCCTCATTGTCGTAATCTGCTTTCAAAAACGACAAGCCGAAAAGGCCAAATTTGTTAAGCCCTGCGAACTTTTTATCGACAATCAGCTGCGATGTAAAGCCATCTTTTCCTAAAAATACTTCGAAAGGAATCGGCGCCGAAGGTGCTACTGGTGCTTCAGTCTCCTCCGCAAAAACCGGGGTCGACGAGAACGCGGCCATAGCCATCAGTAACACGACTGCTATTTTAATCTTCTTTTTCATTTTCCGTTGTTTTAAATTCATGACTTCAAAATTGAAGAGAGAACAAATCCCTTTCAATCAAGCAGGAATGACTTCATTCCATCTTCTATTATTCGTTAAAAGTTCAGGGCAACTTCTTGTGCTTTGCCGACTGCATCGGCCACGAGTTTTTCGGTATCTTCAGTAAAAATGTCAAGGCGGTCAGCCGCGATGGTGGTGTAATCGGTAATCCCCATAAACCCGAAGATGTTACGCAGGTACTTATCTGCCATTTCGATCGACTCAACCGGCTCGGACGAATAATCGCCTCCACGTGTAATGATATTGACGGCCTTTTTATTTTTGCATAAGCCGACTGGGCCATTTTCGGTGTAAGTGAAAGTAATACCGCCCACAGCAACATAATCGATGTATGCTTTGAGGATAGCCGGAATACCTAGATTCCAGATTGGCTCGGCAACAACATACTTATCAGCATTCCTAAAATCGTAGGCAAATTTCAAGACCGGGTGATTTTGATCGTTGCTTTGCACTGCCTGGCGCAATTCCATCATTTTACCTTTTGGCAGGAATTGCAAACCGGCGTCATACAGATCAAGTTCTATAATCTCGTCGGCAGGATTATTTGCCCTGTAGGTTTCGATAAAGCTATCGGAAATACGAAAGGTCCTTGACTCTCCTTCAGCTTTTGCATTCGCTTTGATGTACAATACTTTACTCATTTTTTGTTTTTTTTCAGTTCTGCACTGTGTTTAACTTTCTATTCTGCCCTGAGGCTTTTGTACAGTCTTGACCTGCCCGTATTTTCAGAATGATCAAACCGGGAGTTCAAAACATAGCACTCCCTGTAAAGCTCGTTTTGACATAGAGCTTTAGAATCAGGATTGGCATAAAGGCGCCTTTATGCCAATCGGTATAGTTCACTGATTAAGACTGTGAGGCAAATGTATCCAGCCGTCGAAGGATTTCTTTTTACAAATGTTAAAAAGTTATTTTTTGGATCTTATACGGCTTAAAGAAACCTGGGAGATACCTAAAAAAGCGGCTGTGTCTCCTAAGGTGATTCGTTGTTGCAGATGACCGTATTCTCTTAGAAATTTGGCATAGCGACCTGTTGCATCGAGGTAAAGAAGCCCTTTTAGATTGGAGATGGCGGTATAAGCAACTATCGAGACAAATTTCCGGGCAAAGGTTTCAAACGAATGATGCCGTTGGCAAAGACGCTCAAAATCGTCGTATTCCAGGTGAATAATTGTTGTATCCTCTAAAGCGACGGTGGAATATTCGGCAGGCGAGTCATGAAAAAAGCTGTCAGTAGCAATGAAAAAATGGTCTTCTTCAAAGAATCGGAAAACATACTGATTACCGTCGTGATAGTAAAAATGCTTGGCCAGACCGGATTCAATAAAAAAGAGGTTTTTACAAACCTTTCCTTCCTGGTGGATTATTTCGCCCTTACGGTAAAAAGTTGTCCGGAGGCAATGCAGCAACTCTTCAGTTGCTTCTTCTGACAATGGCGAAATCTGATTTACTTTCTCAACAAACGCTCGCATTGGTTTAAACTTGACTAAATTTGACAGGAAGACCTACTTGCAATCTTTTTATCCGAATAGATATTCGACAGGTTGAATATAGCTAATATCTCCCTCTTTGCCGAAAAGTGTTCCGGCAAGAGGAGCAACACACCTTGTTAAAAGAGTCGGTTAAAGTCGTTCTTCAGATCCCATTGTACTCACCAACCAGACCAATAATCAATAGCCTAATTTGATAAAAATGGATGCCTGTTTTCGAAACAAATCCGGCCCACAGGCTCTCTGAGGCCTGATCTGTAATTTTGAGACAAAGAAAACTCATTCAAAAAAGCTACTATTGTACTGCGATGCTACTGCATCCTCCTCACATAAACTAGCACAAACAAAACTCGAACAACAAACCAAACCTTTGAAACGATGAAGATCCGCTCTATCCTTTCCTTTCTCCCTTTATTCCTAATAACAATTGGAGCACTGGCTCAAAGCAATTCGGGAAACCGGCTTATTTCGGTAAATCTGCAAAATGAGAAAGGCCCCATGAACACCCTATTTAAAGAATGCATTGGAGCTGGACGTGCCAACGAAGGCTTGAGGGCCGATTGGCAGCAGCAACTAAAAATAGCCAGGCAGGATTGCGATTTCAAATACATTCGCATGCACGGTTTACTAACCGACGACATGGCTGTTTACAAAGAAGACCGCCAGGGCAACCCGGTTTATAATTTTCAGTACATCGACGTACTGTACGATTATATCCTCGAAATAGGCATGAAGCCTTTTGTAGAACTCGGTTTTATGCCAAATGCACTGGCCAGCGGCGACCAAACCATTTTTTGGTGGCGCGGCAATGTAACGCCTCCCAAGGATTACAACAAATGGGAAGCACTAATCCGCAACCTGGTTCAACACTGGACCGATCGATACGGCGAGGACGAAGTCAAAACCTGGTATTTCGAGGTCTGGAACGAACCCAATCTGACTCCCGGCTTTTGGACCGGTACACAGGATGAATATTTCAAACTGTACAAATATGCGGTGCAAGGCGTTAAATCGGTCAATCCGGCCTACAAAGTTGGTGGGCCAGCTACAGCTGGTGCAGCCTGGGTTCCCGAAACCATCGAATTCTGCGAACAGAACAACGTGCCGATTGATTTCATCAGCACGCACTCGTACGGGGTTGATGCGGGCTTTTTGGATGAATTTGGCGGAACCGGCACCCGACTGAGTGCCAACGAATGGGCGGTTAGCCAGGATGTGATCAACTCCCGAAAACAAATCTCCGAATCGAACAAGCCTGATCTGGAGCTTCACTACACCGAGTGGAGTTCATCGTACACGCCGGCCGATCCTATTCACGATAGCTACCACGAAGCGGCCTACATCCTGAACAAGATCAAACAGGTTGGCGACGCTGCAACTTCTATGTCGTACTGGGTATTCACCGATATTTTTGAGGAGCCGGGCCCTCGTTTCACCCCTTTCCACGGTGGCTTCGGGTTGATGAATACACAAGGCATAAAGAAGCCGGCTTATCAGGCCTATACGTTTATGAATAAACTGAGCGAGACTGAACTGGCGAATACCGACGATCATTCGTGGGCTTGCAAAAACGAAAAAGGCGACTTCCAGCTTTTGTTTTGGGACTATACTTATACCCTGCCCGACGACTCGATCAACAACCAGGATTACTACAACCGGGATTTGCCTGCCAAAAGTAAAGGCACTTGTCGTGTCTCCATTTCCGGTGTTCCCGAAGGAAACTACCAACTCGAGGTTTACCGGGTTGGTTACATGCACAACGATCCTTACAGCCTTTATTATCAACTCGGAATGCCAAGCCAATTAAGCAAGAAACAGGTTGAATTTCTAAAAGAAAACAGCAACGGAATACCTGAGAAATCAGAATTGGTGAAAGTAGCGGCTGACGGAACTTTTGATCGGGAAATTCCACTCCATGAGAACGACGTGTACCTGCTTCGCTTTACAAAACTTTAATGTAAAAATTGACAACCGCGTCTATTTTCGAATAAAATCAAGATCAAAACATGAAAACTCTTTTCACTATTCTTATAGCTTGTTTGGGACTATTAGCCCAAGCGCAAAATACGGTACCGACCAGCAGCTACTCGAACCCGATTTTTGCCGGCGATTACCCGGATCCAAGTATTCTGCGCGATGGCGATGATTTTTACATCGTTCATTCTTCGTTTGAATATTACCCGGGACTACTCATCTGGCATTCGACCGATTTAATCAACTGGACTCCCATAGCGAATGCCTTACATACTTACGTGGGTTCGGTTTGGGCACCCGATCTGGTGAAATACGATGGAAAATATTACATCTACTTTCCAGCCGACAATACCAACTATGTAATTACCGCCGACAACATTGAAGGCCCCTGGAGTGAACCGGTTGAATTGCATGTCAGCATGATTGATCCGGGCCATGTCGCGGACGCAGAAGGAAATCGCTACCTGTATTTCAGCAGTGGCAGTTATGTACCCTTATCGAAAGACGGGCTTTCCATCGCCGGAGATATTCAACATAGTTACGATGGCTGGGAAATTCCCCGCGACTGGTCGATCGAATGTTATTGCATGGAAGGACCAAAATTGGTAAAGCGGGGTGATTATTATTACCTGACGGTTGCCGAAGGCGGAACAGCCGGACCTCCGACAGGACACATGGTTGTTTCCGCCCGATCGAAATCGCCACTTGGCCCTTGGGAAAATTCACCCTTCAACCCAATTTTGCGGGCCGAAACGAATAAAGAACGCTGGTGCTCGGTTGGGCACGGCACCGTATTCGACGATGGCAAAGGTAACTGGTACATGTTATTCCATGGTTACGAAAACGGCCATTACAACATGGGACGCCAAACGATGCTGGTTCCGATTGAATGGACCGAATATGGCTGGTACAAAATTCCGGATAATCTGGATATCGCCATGCCAATTGAACTTCCTAAAGGCGAGTCAATCATTCAGTCTCGCTATCCGTTGAGCGACCAGTTTGATGACAACACACTGAACCCCCAATGGAAATTCTTTGGCGGTTATGACGAAGGACGATTCACCATGGCTGACAACAGCATTACCATCGAAGGCAAAGGCCATGCAATTGCCGACTGCTCACCGATGCTCTGTATTCCATCGGATCATAATTACACCGCCGAGGTGGAAATGGAAATTGAAGGCAATGCCATTGGCGGATTAACGATGTTCTACAACCGCCAAGCTTCGTCCGGCATTTTGGCCGACAGCAACAATATTCTGACCAACATCAAAGGGTGGCAATTTGTAACCGAAAAAAACGTGATCAACCGACATGTTTATCTGCAAATTAAGAATGTCGACGATGTGGTAAACATGTTTTACAGTTTAGATGGCGAAAACTGGACGCAAACCGAGAATTCCCTGGAAGTATCCGGATTTCATCATAACGTCTTAGGCGGATTCCTTAGTTTGCGAATCGGACTGTGCGCGATTGGCGATGGAAAAGTCAAGTTTAAAAACTTTATTTATACACCTATCCCGTAACCATTTTCAAAACGAGCAAGAACAGATTTTAAAAATGCCCTATTGCCGATTGCATCAAAGCAAGGTCAATAGGGCAAATTTTGTAGTATTTAAACGAATAAATAAACAATAGTTCTAGCGTGTTCCACGGTTTCAAATCATAGCTTTCACCTTCCCAAACAAAGGCCCCTGTCACGCTATCCGGCACCCGACTAGCCATTGTTAGCACTGTTTTTTATGCTCTCAACAATGAAAGAAAGGATAAAAGATTGATGTAACAACTTAAAATAAGGTCGATTTGCCTGTAATCACAAAAGAATCAGAACTTATTGATGAATTCCATGCCCTTTAAAAATTGTTCCGAGCATTTTCAAGGGTCTGCAAAAGCGATTTCTGGAAATTTGACACCACTAAAAACAAAAGCCTCACAAGTTATTTACTTGCAAGACTTTATCGTTTTTCGGTGTGACTCAGCTGGGGCTCGAACCCAGGACCCCATCCTTAAAAGGGATGTGCTCTACCAGCTGAGCTACTGAGTCATCCTCTGTAGTGTTGCCCTTTTGTTTAAAGGCGCTGCAAAGGTAAAAACACAAAACTTATCTGCAAACTTTCGCATGCATTTTTTGAAAAAAATCGCCTTTCAGTTATCAACAATGCTTTGTTAACTGCGACTTTCAGACATCAAACAAAAAAAGTTTACATTTGTGCTTTGCTTTTAAATCAATGAAAAACAAAGTTGTTATTATTACCGGAGCATCATCCGGAATCGGAAAAGCCCTGGCTTACGAATTTGCATCGAAGGGAGCCAAATTAGTTTTGGCAGCCCGACGAATTGAATTACTTCAAGAGTTAAAACAAGAAATAACAAATACCGAAGTCGTCATTCACCCAACCGACGTTAGCCGCGAAGACGACTGCAAATCATTAATCGAAAAAGCAATTTCAACCTTTGGACAAATAGACATCCTGATTAACAATGCAGGAATTTCGATGCGGGCGATATTCGAGGACGTTGAATTGGATGTGCTCCACAAACTCATGGATGTGAACTTTTGGGGTACGGTTTACTGCTCAAAATACGCACTTCCCCACCTATTAAAAACAAAAGGGTCATTGGTTGGCATTATTTCGATCGCCGGTTTCGTGGGGCTTCCGGGAAGAACCGGGTATGCAGCCTCTAAATTTGCTATTCGCGGATTTCTGGACACCGTTCGGATTGAGAACCTCCGTAATGGCTTGCATGTACTTGTGGCCGCTCCTGGTTTTACTGCCAGCGACGTTCGCAAGTCGGCATTGACTGCCCATGGCAACAACCAGGGAGAAACGCCGCGGAACGAAGAAAAAATGATGTCGGCTGAAGTCTGTGCTCAACATATCGTGAAGGCGATTGAAAAACGCAAACGCCAATTAATACTTACTTTTTTGGAAGGTAAAATGACTGTTTTCCTCGGGAAATTCTGTCCAAAAATCCTGGATAAACTTACCTTCAAACACATGGCTAAAGAGCCGGATTCTCCGTTTAAATAAATACAAATGTTGGTTCACGAAACAAAAATTCGAGTTTATTACGAGGATACTGATAAAATGGGTGTTGTATATTACGGCAACTATCCCCGCTACTACGAAATAGGCCGCACCGAATTAATTCGCAGCCTTGGCGTCTCCTACCGCGAAATGGAAGAATCAGGTATCATGTTGCCGGCAAGCAGCCTGAAAGTAAACTACATCAAGTCGGCTTATTATGATGATTTATTGACCGTAAAAACAATTATTGAAAAAGTCCCGCTCGTCAAATTTCCAATCAAAACAGAGATTTACAACGAAAATGGAGAACTGATCAACGAGGGCGAGACCGTCCTGGCATTTTTCGATCAGAAAGCAGGAAAACCATGCCGGGCACCTCAATATTTCCGCGACAGACTGGCTGAACTTATTTAAAAACGATAGTGTTCGACTAGCGTAAAAACAAAGGAAATCACCACCACCAAGACGATAATAACACCGGCAATTTTATTAAACCACCAAAGCACCCGGAGGTTAAATTTATGCCGAAACATGCTCACCAGGCTGGTCAGCACGAGCCACCAGGCGTTCGTCCCAACAAAAACTCCTCCCACCATCGAAATCGCCTGCGAAGGATCGTCCATCTGAAAAACGATTCCGGAACTGGCAAAAACAGCCAGGAATATAAAAACGACCATGGGATTAGGGAACGTAATCAAAAAGGTTGAGAGAAAATCCTGGAAATAGGAGTTCCCTTTTCGCCGGAATTTGCGCAAATCAGTCACCGGGTCTTTGAAGAAAATATGTATCCCCAGTGCGAGCACCATCAACCCACCAAAAATCTGGAACGCCATCTCATGCGAACGAATGAAATCGATAATATAAGTTATACTAAAACCAGCAACAACCGCATAAATCGTATCCGAAACCGATGCACCCATGCCCGACAGGAATCCACTAATCCTGTTCTTGTTCACCGTCCGCTGAATGATTAGAATTCCGATCGGCCCCAATGGTACGGAAACGGCCAATCCTACGATTACCCCTTTTAAGAATAGCGATAGAAACATGCTACAAAAATAACATAAATGCATTTTACAAAAAGTGTGCATCCATATTTAGCAGAATTTTTAACAAATGCCCACCTGCTCAATTTTTAGTTTGTAAATTTAGGCCTCCCAATCAGACTCTAAAAACAAAAATGATACGATCATGAAAAGACTATCACTCCTTTCAATTCTACTTCTGTTAATAACACAACTCATGGCACAGGATTTAAAAATCAAGCTTTGGCCCGACGGAGCTCCAAATAAAACAACAGTTCCGGGAGAAGAAAAATACTACATCAACAACGGCACCTACCGATACGAAAATATATCCGAGGCAGAACTCTTTGTTTATCTTCCCGAAGAACAGAAAAACACCGGAGCAGCAGTGGTTATTTGCCCGGGAGGAGGCTATTGGGTTGAAGCAATTGATCACGAAGGATTTCAGATTGCTGAATATTTGAAAGGAAAAGGGGTTGCTGCCATCGTGCTGAAATACCGTCTTCCTTATGGAAACTCGGAAGTCCCCCTATCTGATGCGCTCCAAGCCATCCGATACGTGCGCTCAAAAGCTGACGAATGGCACCTTGATCCTTCCAAAGTCGGTATTGCTGGGGCTTCAGCCGGAGGCCACCTCGCTTCGACTGCCGGTACACATTTCACCCTGGGAGACGCCAACGCTACTGACCCGTTGCAGAAATTGAGCAGTCGCCCGGATTTTATGCTACTACTCTACCCCGTCATCAGTTTTGACGAAAAAATCACTCATGTGGGCTCCAGAACCAACCTGATTGGAAAAACCAACGACTGGAAAATCGCTTCTGAATTTTCTAACGAGCTTCAAGTCACAGAAGATACGCCTCCGACTTTCCTGGTATTAGCCGATGACGATCACGGCGTTGTACCCGAAAATTCGATCCGCTTTTACATGGCCTTGAAGAAATACGATATACCTGCCGAGATGCATATTTTTGCCAAAGGCGGACACGGATTTGGAATGAAAAAATTGAATTTGCCGACCGAAAAATGGCCCGATCTATTTTACGAATGGATGCAAACCATGCAAATCGTTCCTAACCCGTAAATCGTCGGAATACAAAATGATATGCTGATAAAAGTCAAGGAATTAATTCTTGGCTTTTTTCATTTACAACGGTACTTTTGATAAACCAATTTTCAAACGCAACAAAAGCTTTGAACAACACACAGTATATGAATTCAGAAAACCACCCCACCGAAGTCTTTAAATTTTGTCCGCGCTGCGGTTCCGATAAGTTCACAACTTCGGGCCCGCGCTCCAAGCATTGCCCGGATTGCTCGTTCAGTTATTTCTTCAACGCATCGGCTGCAGCAAGCGCTTTGATTTTTGACGACGAAGGCCGCCTGATGTTGACGCGCCGGGGAATCAATCCACACAAAGGCAAACTCGACCTTCCCGGAGGCTTTGTTGAACACGATGAATCGGCAGAAGAGGCCATTATTCGGGAGCTGCACGAAGAGCTGGGAGCTGAAGTTCAGGACCTCAAGTTCTACGGTACTTTCCCGAATCAATATGAATTTTCAGGGATAATTGTGTACACGCTCGATTCAACTTTTATTATAAAACTAAAATCGTTGGACAACCTGCATCCGCAGGACGATATCACGGGAATTGAATTTCACAAGTTGGAGGATATCGACTTGAATGACATTCCCTTTCGGTCCATTCAAAATACAATCAAAAAACTACGAGAAAACAACTAGCATGAAGGTAATTATACAACAGCGTCTTGTACGCTTACGACAGGAAATGGCAAAATCCGGTTTGGATGCCTTATACATTTCAGGAACAGATCCGCATCAAAGCGAATACCTCCCCGACTATTGGCAGGTACGCGAATTTATTTCGGGTTTCAACGGATCAGCCGGCTTCCTGATGATCACCAAAGATGCTGCTGCACTTTGGACTGATTCGCGCTATTTTCTGCAAGCAACAGACCAACTTGCAGGAACCGGCATCGACCTGATGAAACTTCGGGTGGAAGGAACGCCCAGCCCGGCTGAATGGGTCGGAAATTTACTGCCGGCGCAAAGCCTGATCGGCACGGATGCAGCCTGCCTATCGATCGCGCAATTCAAGACACTGAAACAAAGCCTGGCATCGAACGATCAAAAGTTAACCGACTGCGGCGATCTGATGAAAACAATCTGGGAAAACCGACCGCCACTCCCGCTTGATCCGATTTTTGAACATGACACCAAATACACCGGGCGAACCCGCCTCGAAAAAATCGAGTTGATCCGGCAGCAAACAAAAGCAGCCAAAGCACAAGCAACATTGCTGACAGCCTTGGACGACATCGCCTGGACCTTCAACTTGCGGGGGTGCGATATTTCATACAACCCGGTTTTCTTGTCTTTCGCGCTAATTACCGAGACTACTATTTCACTCTATATTGATGGTGAAAAAGTATTGCCTGGTTTGAATCAGAAACTCGTGTCAGAAGGAATTAGTGTGAAAGAATATGCTGCCATCTACGAAGACTTGGCGTTGCTTTCGGGCAAAATATTGATTGATCCGGATCGGACAAATCAGGCATTGCTCGAAGCAATTTCACCCGATGCATCGATTAGCTATCAATTGTCGATCCCAACGATTCTGAAAGCAACGAAAACAGATCACGAACTTGAGATGATCAAACTGGCGATGCGCAAAGACGGCATTGCTTTGGTCAAGTTTCTGTATTGGCTCTCCAAAACTGTTGGTACCGAAGAAATAAACGAATACGATGTGTTGCTGAAACTGGACGAATTTCGGGCAACTCAGGATGGCTTTAAAGGAGCCAGCTTTTATTCAATCGTCGGCTACAACGGCAATGGTGCAATCGTTCACCGCTCGGTGACAAAAGAAACCGCTGCTCCAATCAAGGCAGAAGGAATTTTGCTGATTGACTCCGGCGGCCAGTACCTTGAAGGAACAACTGACATTACCCGGACGATTGCACTTGGTAAAGTGGGTACGTTAGCCAAAGAAGATTACACTTTGGTTTTAAAAGGTACAATTGGATTGGCCGAGGTCAAATTTCCGGCAAACACACCGGGGGCCAACATCGATTTGGCAGCACGCCAAGCACTGTGGCAAACAGGACGAAATTACGGGCATGGCACCGGCCACGGAATTGGCTTCTTCCTCAATGTTCACGAAGGACCGATGAGCATCCGCCAGGAATACAACAACCGCGTAATCGAACCGGGAATGGTTATTTCGGATGAGCCTGCTTTTTATCGTGAAGGTCAATACGGAATACGAACTGAAAATGTAATTGCTTGCCGCGAATGGATCACCACAGACTACGGCCGTTTCCTTCAGTTTGAAACTTTGACCCTTTGCCCAATCGACACCCGCTTGATTGAACGAAAACTTTTATCGGAATCAGAAATCAACTGGTTAAACGACTACCACCATCGCTGCTACGATGAACTCTCTCCGTTTGTGAATGACGAAGAAAAAGAATTTTTGAAGCAGACAACAGCTGCTATCTAAATAGAAAAAGCCGGTCGATGACCGGCTTTTTTATGCTTGCTATTTTCAATTTTATTCATTCATCGAAATCAGGAACTCTTCAACCGAAGCACTTCTCATGATACGGGTTTTGATGAATTCCATTGCCTCCAGCGAGTTCATGTCGGCCAGGTAGTTACGCAAAATCCAAATCTTGTCCATAATTGGTTTCGGCAGCAACATATCTTCGCGACGTGTGCTTGAAGATACAATATCCACAGCAGGGAAAATACGCTTGTTGGAAAGCTTGCGATCCAACTGAAGTTCCATGTTACCTGTTCCCTTGAATTCTTCGAAGATTACATCGTCCATTTTTGATCCGGTTTCGGTCAAAGCTGTTGACAATATCGTCAATGAACCACCTTCTTCAATGTTACGGGCAGCACCAAAGAAACGCTTCGGTTTGTGCAATGCATTGGCATCAACCCCACCCGACAGCACTTTACCTGAAGCCGGAGCTACGGTGTTGTAAGCACGTGCCAAACGTGTAATCGAGTCCAACAGGATTACAACATCGTGACCACATTCAACCAAACGTTTTGCTTTTTCCAGAACCATACCGGCAACACGTACGTGGCGTTCAGCCGGCTCGTCGAATGTTGATGAAATCACTTCAGC
Source organism: Mangrovibacterium diazotrophicum (assembly GCF_003610535.1). Lineage (NCBI taxonomy): Bacteria > Pseudomonadati > Bacteroidota > Bacteroidia > Marinilabiliales > Prolixibacteraceae > Mangrovibacterium > Mangrovibacterium diazotrophicum. The sequence goes on from NZ_RAPN01000002.1 coordinate 242,560, forward strand.
ATTTACGCTGCGAGCCATATCTGTCACCTCTTCCGGACGTTCGTCGATCAACAATACAATCATGTAAACCTCAGGATGGTTGGCTGCAATCGCGTTGGCAATCTCTTTCAACAACATGGTTTTACCCGTTTTCGGTTGAGCTACAATCAAGCCACGTTGTCCCTTACCGATCGGCGAGAACAAATCAACAACACGAGTTGAAATATTGTCGTGACCATTTCCGGTGATGTTGAATTTCTCGGTCGGGAACAAAGGAGTCAAGTGATCGAATGGCACGCGATCGCGGATATAATCCGGCGTACGACCATTGATTGACAACACTTTAATCAACGGGAAATATTTTTCACCTTCTTTCGGAGGACGAATTGTTCCTTCGACAGTATCACCTGTTTTCAGTCCGAACAATTTGATCTGAGACTGCGAAACATAAATATCGTCCGGTGAATTCAAATAATTGTAATCGCTTGAACGCAAAAAGCCGTAACCATCAGGCATAATTTCCAGCACACCCGCATTGGTGATAATACCTTCAAACTCGTAAGGTTTTTCGTGTGAATGGCCATTACCACCTGATCCACCTTGTTTTGGCTTATTTTGTCCTTGTTGATTTTCCCACTTTTGATGTGGTTTATTTTTTGGACGTTGGTCCTGCTGCTTGTACTCTTTTTGTTGATCGCGAGAAAAATCTCTCTTTTGATCCTGGCCGCCTTGTGGATTTTGAGCTACCGGAGTTTCGCGTTCCTGAACCTTTTCTTCCTGCTTAAATTCAGGTTTTGAAATCGGTTCCTGTTTCTCTTCCTTAGCTACCGGAGCATCTTGTTGTTGATCCGCTTCTTCCCTATTTTGCTCTGCCTCACGCTGACGTTGTTTTTTTGCAAAATCAAATGCTGAGGCCGCTTTTATCACAACTGCTGTACGACGACGTTTTTTGGGTTGTTCGTCCGTATTATCATCCTGCTTTGAGTCGTCTTCAGACTTGTCGTCCTGTTTAACATTCTTTGCAGGATTCGGTTTTGCCTTTGCAATATTTTCTTTGGAAGATTCAGATTTCTTTTCTGATGCAAGAATAGCTTGAGTATCTAATATCTTGTAAATCAAATCCTGTTTCTTATAGGATTCTATTTTTTTGATTTTAAGCTCCTTCGCTATTTCCCGCAAATCAGGAAGCAACTTTCGGCTTAATTCAATAATATCGTACATATTTTGAAAATTATTTTAACATCCCAAAAACTTATCTGGAGAAGTGTGTGATAAAAGGATTAAGAATATGGATTTATAGATTCTTGCGAATTATTCTGCAATAATAACTAATAACTCGTTAAAACCAAAAAAATCGGATTTTTTTTAAATACCTTCAAATCCGCGCTCTCAGTACATTCAATACAAAATTAGAAACAATCAAAAAAAATAAAAGTTCGTTCATGTAGCGAAACAGACATTTCGCCCTTAAAAACATCTCATTCATAAAAATATGGGCAAGTTCTTCACGTTTAATTCTAGTAATGATTAATTTCGGCACTGAACAATACCTACTAGGAACTGGTTTAGATGATCGAACCGTACCCAAATTATAACTAACATAACTCGGTAACCACATGAGGCAGCTTAAGATAACGAAACAGGTAACGAATAGAGAAACCTTATCGCTGGATAAGTATCTCCACGAGATCGGTAAAGTAGAACTTCTTAGCGCTGAAAAAGAAGTTGAATTGGCCAAAAAAATCAGAAAAGGCGACCGTCGTGCCTTGGAAGAATTAATCAAGGCAAATCTACGTTTTGTCGTCTCTGTTTCTAAACAATATCAAAATCAAGGATTAAGTCTACCCGACCTTATTAATGAAGGCAATTTAGGCCTGATAAAAGCCGCACAGCGTTTTGATGAAACGCGCGGTTTCAAATTTATTTCCTACGCTGTTTGGTGGATTCGCCAATCGATTCTGCAGGCCTTGGCTGAGCAAGCTCGTATTGTCAGATTACCTTTGAATAAGATCGGATCAATCAATAAAATTAACCGGACATTCTCGAAGCTCGAACAGGAGTTCCAGCGTGAGCCGACCCCGGAAGAAGTAGCAGGCATTCTGGAAACGTCATCAGATATGGTGGAAGAAGCGATCAAGGTATCGAATCACCACGTATCGATGGATGCGCCGTTGCGCGACGAAGACGACAATAGTCTTTACGACGTCATGCTGAATGACGAATCGCCAAGTCCGGACAGTGGCCTGATCACAAATTCACTCCGAAAAGAGATCGAACGTACGCTTTCAACCCTGGGGGAACGCGAAGCCGAAATTCTGAAGCACTACTTCGGGCTGAATGGCTACCGGCAACACACCTTGGAGGAAATCGGTGACATCTTCAATTTAACTCGGGAACGGGTGCGCCAGATCAAAGAAAAATCGATCAAAAAATTAAAAAACAATTACCGGAACCGCTTGTTAAAAGCATATCTTGGACAGTAGAACCGAATTTCGATTCTACTTTTTTTATCAATTGATCTAAAAACTTACTTTTGGGTCAAAATTCCTTTTTATGTCGAAAAGATTAGTTGCTCCTTCTATTTTATCTGCAGACTTCAACCGCTTGGGTGAGGATATTGAAATGATTAACCAAAGTGATGCCGACTACATTCACTGCGATGTGATGGACGGCGTTTTTGTACCCAACATTTCATTCGGTATCCCGATCATTCAGCATGTGAAAAAAGTGGCCACAAAGCCACTTGATGTGCACCTCATGATCGTCAATCCCGACCAGTACATCGAGACTTTCAAAGCTGCAGGAGCATCAATCCTTACCGTACATTACGAGGCTTGCACGCACCTCCACCGCACCATCGGCAACATCAAAGCCAACGGTATGAAAGCCAGTGTCTGCCTCAATCCGCACACTCCGGTTCACCTCCTGGAAGATATTATTGGCGATCTGGATATGGTTCTGTTGATGTCGGTAAACCCCGGTTTTGGTGGCCAAAAATTTATTGAGAACACTTACGACAAAGTGCGCAAACTGAAAAAGATGATCGAAGCTAAGAATCCGGATTGTTTGATTGAAGTTGACGGGGGCGTTAATTTTGAAACGGGCAAAAAATTGATTGAGGCTGGTGTTGACGTTTTGGTTGCAGGAAGCTTTGTTTTTGGCTCAGACGACCCTATCGATACGATCGGTAAGCTCAAACTAGTGTAAAACAAGCGAGCTTCTCTTTTCGGTTGTGTGGCAATCTTTGGCAACCGATAAGCCTTTTAGGCTGCAGGCTGTTGTACATCCGCCGCACTGTCCACTTTCCGGACGTTTCTTCGGCACTGCGATAAACAGTCGCTCAAACGCTTTCAGAAAGCGAAAACCGGCAAAACCGACCGCAATCGCGATAATCGTGTATGTAATTAATTCCTGAATCATACAATCACTTTAAATGCATTTCCCAACGGATTGTTCACTCGCTAACTGAAGAACCAGCGTCCTACGATTACGGTAAGGTAAGCCATCCCCCACGCCAGCAGCGTTGTGTAAACCATAGTAAATACCGCCCAGAAGACTTTTCCCGATTCATTTCGAATGGTTGCAATAACGCCGATACACGGGAAATAAACCAATACAAAAATCAGAAAGGCCAAGGCAACCGGCAATGTAATTACAGATTGTCCTTTGAGGTCGCCGCTTCGGTACTTTTCCATTTTCAATTTATCGCCAAGCGAAACAGTGCTGTCGTCATCTACCTGGTACAATACACCCAAAGTGCTGACAACAATTTCTTTTGCGGGCAAGCCTGCCACCAAAGCAATACTCATTTTCCAATCGAAACCAAGTGGTTTCATCACCGGCTCGACGAACTGACCAATTTGGCCTAAATAGGAATTCTGAAGCCGGACTGATTCCTGTTCAACCCGCAGCTGGTGAATCGCTCCTTGTGTGTCGGCTGTCCCATCTGCTTCCAGTTGTGCAATTTGGGTACCGATGGCATCAGATTGAACGCTTTGTCGAGGGAAATAACCAAGTGCCCAGACAATGACAACGCCAATCAAAATCACGCCGGCGATTTTGCGCAGATACTGGTAACTTTTGTCCCACATGTGTACCACAATATTCCGAAAAGTAGGAATACGATACGGTGGCAATTCCAAAACAAACGGCGTTTCCTTATTTCTGAAAATCGTTTTATTGAAAATCTGCGCCATCAAAAAGGCGATAATAATTCCCGCAAAATAAATTCCACCCAAAACCAAGGCAGGAGATCCGGGGAAGAACGCCGAAATGAACAGTACATAAACGGGCAAGCGCGCACTGCACGACATGAAGGGAATAATCAGCATCGTCAAAAGCCGATCGCCCGGATTACGCAAGGTTCGGGTTGCCATAATTGCCGGCACATTACATCCAAATCCCATAATCATCGGGATGAACGAGCGACCGTGCAGGCCAAAAAAGTGCATCACTTTATCCATAATGAAAGCCGCCCGCGCCATGTAACCCGAGTCTTCCATCAATGAGATAAAGAAAAAGAGGATCAAAATATTGGGTAGGAAAACAAGCACACTGCCCGTCCCGTCAATAATTCCGTTGGTCAACAAATCCCGCAGCATTCCGGACGCCATCATCCCCCGAACCGAGTTGCCGATAAAAGCAACCAGACTTTCGATCCAGCCCATAGGGTATGCACCCAAGGTAAAGGTGGCGTAAAAGGTTGCAAAAATGAGGATGATGAAAATTGGCATCCCCAATAACGGGTGCGTTAAAAATTTGTCAATTTTCTCCGACTGCGACTTTTCCGGGTTAATTCGTTGCTTAAAAGTCTCCTTCAGCGCCCCTGCAATAAACCCGTATTTGGCATCAGTGATGATGGTTTCGCTGTCCTCATTGTAGAGCGTTTCAATGCGCACACACTCTTCTTTCGTAACAGCTTTTATCTCGTCAAAATTGGTATATTTCGACAAATTGAAAAGCGTTTCATTGTCTTTTTCGAGCAACTTAAGCGCCATAAACCGAGACGAGATCTTATCCGCAATAGGGCGGTTTTGGCGAACTTTCTCACGAATCCGCTTGATCGATTTCTCGATCTCCATCCCGTAATTGATGTGGATGTGCCGAACAATCGGGTCACGATCTTCATACACATCAATCGCTTTTTGAAGAAGCTCGTCAATCCCCTTCCCCTTCGAACTTACGGTTGGGATAAAAGGGATACCGGTTAGTTTCCCCAGTTTTTCGTAGTTAAAAATGCTTTTGTTCCGAACCAGTTCGTCGTACATATTCAGGGCACAAACGACCTTAATATCCATATCGATCAACTGGGTAGTAAGAAACAAATTCCGCTCCAAGTTGGACGAATCGACCACGTTGATGACGATATCAGGCGTCTCCTTCCAAATGAACTTTCGAACGTAAATTTCTTCAGGAGAATATGCAGTCAATGAATATGTTCCGGGTAAATCGATCAGATTAAACTGGTAGCCAAATTGCTTGAAAGATGCCTTTTTCGCATCAACGGTTACACCGCTGTAGTTACCCACATGCTCTTTCGAGCCCGACAGAAAATTAAACAGGGTTGTCTTTCCGCAGTTGGGGTTACCAACCAAAGCGATATTGATGATTTTTCCTTTTTCAGTAGCCGAACGCTTCAGAACTTCGCGATCAATCACTCCTTCGTAACCAAGCGGTGTCGTGTGCTTCGCTTCGTCCAGCGAAACCACTTCAATCAGGTTGGCTTCCGACCGCCGCAAGGTAATATTGTAATCCAGAATCTTGAACTCGATGGGCCCTTTGAAAGGTGTATTTTTGATCACCTTCACTTCTTTCCCCTTCACAAATCCCATCTCGGTAATTCGTTTCCGGAAAGAGCCGTGACCGAGCACTTTTGTTATGATAACTGATTCGCTATTTTTTACCTCTGAAAGTCTCACCCGTTGATATCCTCACCCTAGTTTGAATTACATAAAACAGACTCGCAAAGATAGCTTAGTTTTTAAAATAACTTTAAAAAATTACGAAAAGCCGCGCAAGGTATACCCTTTCGTTTATCTTTGTAAGCTGACGCATTGACTATGGAAGAAAATAATAATCTTAAAAAGATTCAGGAAGCCATTGAATCTCTCCCCGACAATTTCAGCATCTTGGAAGAACAAATCGATGTGGAGCTTCAGATGGAATATTTTGAATTCACAAAAGATAAAGATAACAACCAGGGAATTGATGATTTTGAGGCAGCAGAGCAGCAACTTTACGATCCCGATATTGAAGATACCGAAAAGAAACGCTTACTGGTTCGCCTTGCGGGACACGATAAAGTGGAAGCCTTCCGTATTATTGAGCGTTTTCAGGCACAAGCCGAAGGAATGATGCGGAATTGGGCGATCCTGGCCATCCAGGAAAGTCGCATGATTTTGCAAAGTTCACTGCTCGACGAGCAACAGGTTTTTATTTCAACCGGTTTAGGAGGTAAAGGTCAGAATATTCGCTATTTCATCACCCTACTCAATCAGGATACCGAAGTCGATTTTACAGATACCCAGAAGAAATTAATCTCAACCGAATTCCAGTATTTTCTGAATAAAAGCGAAGGCGAGCTGGAAGAAATGAATTTTGTGAAAGGTTTCGCAACAGGCTTATTTCTCTTCCCCCTGAAAAAGAACCTGCAGGATATTTTCAAATCATTTATCGACGAATGCAACCAATACGGCAATTTCCTGCGCGAGGACGTCATCATCACCAACGTTAAGCAACTATCACTCGACGAAATAAAAACATTCCTCAAACAAGAAGAGGAAGAATCAGAACAAGAAGACGAAAATGACACAGAAGAAGATTAATCTGGCACTTCAAGTGCTCCCTCAAGCGGAAGGTAAAAACAGTTACGATTTAGTGGATGCCGCAATTGCTGAAATTGAATCGTCCGGACTGAAATACAAAGTTTGCCCTTTCGAGACCGTAATTGAAGGTTATTACGACGAAGTAATGGACTTGGTGAAGCGGGTTCACGACAAGCTTGAAAAAAGCGGAACAAAAAAACTCATGACTTACATCAAAATTCAAACTGTGTTTCAGGAAGATGTAACGATCGAAGACAAAATGCACAAATACGAGTAAAAAATATCGCTGCAAAATTTGTTTGTTCAATTCTAAAAACACTATATTTGCACCGCGTTTAGCAAATGGCTTCGTAGCTTAATGGATAGAGCATCTGACTACGGATCAGAAGGTTGCAGGTTCGAGTCTTGCCGAGGTCACAAAAAAGGTTGTCAAGTTTTGGCAACCTTTTTTCTTTTCCAGCACTTCAGATTCCCCAAATACTTCGGCCAAATCCCTGTCCAAACCGACAAACCTCATAAAGACCCATTTTCTCCTCATTTCAGGCAATTTGTAAATCAGGTATTGTCTGTCTATCCCCATCTCTTTATCTTTAGATAAACCCCAAATAAACAGGCTATGAAAAACATTTTCCTTTCCCTCCTTTTGATTTTGCAAATTCCGGGCAATTCTTCAACCCAGGATTTCAGAAACGTTTCGTTCGGCATGTCCAAAGTCGAAGTGAAAACAGCAGAGTCGGCTGACTTAATCGCTGATCAGGACAACATGATTGTCTATTCCGACCAGATCGCTTCTATTGACGTCTCCGTCGTTTATGTATTCACTGATGGGCTTCTCACCGAAGGGATGCTCGTTTCGGCAGAAAAGTATTCGAATAGCAACCAGTATTACGAAGATTATCTGCGGCTAAAAAGTCTTTTGAGCGAAAAGTATGGAAAAGCTGTCAACAATGAAAACTGGAACAACACACAATACAAAGAGTCTCCTGCCAACATCGGCACAGCACTCTCACTGGGACAGGTGAGCTTTTTATCGAAATGGGAAGATGATCCCCGCATAAAAGTATCACTGTTACTGCAAGGTAAAAATCACAAAGTCAACCTCATTGTCAAGTACACCAATCCGTAGGGTGAATAATGCCTTCACCAAGAAAAAGACAAAAGCAAAAAACGGCCACGACATTCAAAGCACTAATTTTTCTACTGCGAATAAATCTTACAATTTTCTTGCCTGCTCAACTACCTGAAGATTATCTGTCTTGAGTCTGCAAAAACACCCCAAAAGCCCGACAGTAGCTGAAAATTGGAAAAAAATTTCTCAAAAACCTTGTTCTTTTAAAACTAAAAACACTATATTTGCAGCGCTTTAAGCAAATGGCTCCGTAGCTTAATGGATAGAGCATCTGACTACGGATCAGAAGGTTGCAGGTTCGAGTCTTGCCGGGGTCACAAAAAGGTTGTCAAGTTTTTGACAGCCTTTTTTGCTTTTTTACCGGCAGATCCATCAAATTTCCGCACAACAAGAACACCCATAAATCTCCTATGGCATTCTTCTTCGATTCATACGGATTCGAATAAACTCTCAATAACTTTTAGGTGATTTTACCACCTGGATTTGTCTTCATTTTACGAAACCAGAATTTCTGATAAACGTAAAATCACTTCAAAAGAAAAACAAAGTGTCAGGAAAAATCAAACAAACTTAACTTCCCTACTTTATTAATTGTCATCAATCGAAATGAACAGCAGGAAAAACAAACAATGTGTAAATAACTTCAACTTTAAAATCGAAGACTATGAAAAAACGTTTCAACATTTACAGCGAAGGAACCTTAATCCTGAAAGATGACAGACTGAGCAATTTAAAAATGAGTTTAAAAGGAAAAGGAATCAAAAAAGCAATCAAACATTTAAAGTCGAATGAGATGTTCATTTATTTCGACCCGGTTTCAGGCCGGCAATGGGAATATGAACGAGTCGTATGATCCGAAATAACACAAAAGCGTCAACAACACTGGCGCTTTTTTATTTTAACGGAAAAAAAAGAAGAGCAGCTCTTGCGAACTGCTCTTCTGTCGGTGTGACTCAGCTGGGGCTCGAACCCAGGACCCCATCCTTAAAAGGGATGTGCTCTACCAGCTGAGCTACTGAGTCATCCTCTGTAGTGTTGCCCTTTTGTTTAAAGGCGTTGCAAAAGTATACCTTTTATCGAATCATCCAAAACAAATTTGAAAGTTTTTGACAATTATTTTTTCACCACCAAACTTACCCTCAGAAGATCAATATTTTAAATACGAAAAAAATTTCACAAGGCTTCACTCGTCCTTCAAATAAGTATTTAATCCCATCCGGACCTAAACAATAAAATCTACCTTTGAGACAAAAATCAACTTCTTCCAAATGACATTTGAAGGCTATTTCGTTTTAGGCGTCATCATCATCATGATCGTTGCGCTTATTTACGACCTGATGCGTCCAGGCCTGCTGCTGTTCTCTGCCCTAATGGTACTGATGGCAACAGGCGTGATCAATACAGAAGAAAGCCTAGCCGGGTTCTCTAACAAAGGGATGCTAACGGTAGCCGTTTTATTCCTGGTCAGTGAAGGAGTTCGCCAAACCGGTGCGTTGAATATCCTGGGGCGTGCCTTTCTTCCTAAACGAAGAGGGAAACTACCTTTTACACTTCCGCGAATTTTGTTGCCGGTGTCGGTTTTATCAGCCTTTCTGAATAACACCCCCGTGGTCATCATTTTTGCGCCGATGATCAAGAACTGGGCAGAGCGCATGAACCTCTCGCCGCAAAAATTTCTGATACCACTCTCCTACGCCACTATTTTGGGCGGCATGTGTACATTGATTGGCACATCGACCAATCTCGTTGTGCATGGTCTTATGCTCGAGAATGGCTTGCCCGGCTTGAACATGTTCGAACTTGGGAAAGTTGGGATTTGGGTGGCGATCGTCGGTTTCCTGTACATGTCGGTTATCGGGCACAAAATATTGCCGGGCGAAAAGAACAATCTTCGCCGGAGTCGTAACGACTACAAAGAATATTTTCTGGACGCAACGCTCCCTGACAATAGCGCACTGATTGGAGAAGAAATAAACAATGGCCGCACACATACGATCAAGAACATCATTATTCACTCCGTAGAGCGCAATGGTGAAATTATTGATAGCCGCAAAGGAAAGTTCACACTGGAAAGCACCGATAAGCTTGTTATTGCCGTGAAATCGGACTCACTTATTCCGCTAATCACACACAAGCAGATTGAGTTGAAAGCCATGAAAGGCTTCGGCAAATTTTATAAGAGCACCGACATTAAGCAAATTGAAGCGGTTATTGCGCCACGCTTTCCGGGAATCAATCAAACCATCGACGAGTTTGACTTCCTGAACCACTACCAAGCCGAAGTTTTGGCCGTTTACCGAAATGGAGAAACGATCTCTACCAACGTTGGTTCAGTGCGAATGAAGGATGGCGACAGCCTTGTTTTGCTGACCAATGAAAATTTCATCAGAAACTGGGGTGAATCAAAAATATTCTACCTGACTTCTTTTATTGGCGAAATACCACCACCACGCTATAAAGGACAACGATTGATTGCACTTTTACTTGTGCTGTTAATGATTGTGGGTGCAACCGTTGGCAAATACCTCCCTGAAATTAACGGGGCCAAACCCGACATGTTCTATTTTGCGGCATTGGTTGCCTGCATCATGACCTGGATCAACATCATGCCCAACCGAAAATACACCAAGGTAATTTCGTGGGACGTCCTGATCACCATTGCCTGTGCATTCGGAATCAGCAAAGCCCTGCAAAACTCAGGAGCGGCCGACAGCATCGCCCTAACAGCGATCAACTTCTCAAAATCGTGGGGGCCAATCGGCGTGCTGATTACCATTTACCTGATCACTACAATTTTCACTGAAGTCATCACCAACAACGCCGCAGCAGCACTTGTATTCCCTATTGCTTTTGCCGCAGCCGAGCAGTTACATGTCGATCCCAAACCATTCTTCATCACGATCTGTATCGCGGCTTCAGCAAGCTTCGCAACACCAATCGGTTACCAAACCAACCTGCTCGTGCAAGGTTTAGGAAACTACAAATTCATTGATTACACCAAAGTTGGCCTGCCACTCAACATCATCGCTTTTATTATCTCAATAACCTTGGTGCCAATTCTTTGGCCATTTTAACAAAAGCACCACGTTGGATAAATGATCCTTTTTCAGGCTTAATTGTTTGGAAAATTAAGAAACGTCAAATACGAACTAATACCCATCAATCCTTAGCTAAAATCGATTAGTTTTGCAGGCAACTTATTTTTACCCTTGAAATACAAGGAAAATCAAAAACAGAGTTATTATGAAGAAATATAATCTGACGCATTTGCGGGAGCTTGAGGCTGAAGCGATTCACATCATCCGCGAAGTAGCTGCCGAGTTTGAAAATCCGGTGATGTTATACTCCATCGGGAAAGACTCTTCAGTTATGGTCAGGCTGGCTGAAAAAGCTTTTTATCCGGGTAAAGTACCTTTTCCACTGATGCACATTGACTCGAAGTGGAAGTTCAAAGAGATGATCGAGTTCCGTGATAACTACGCCAAAGAAAACGGCTGGGATTTGATCGTTCATTACAACAAAAAAGGATTCGAAGCCGGTGTTGGACCTTTCACCCACGGAAGTAAAGTGCACACCGATACAATGAAAACGAAAGCCCTATTGGAAGGCTTAAGCAAATATGGTTTTGATGCCGCTTTCGGTGGTGCACGCCGCGACGAAGAGAAATCCCGTGCAAAAGAACGGATCTTCTCATTCCGCGATAAATTTCACCAATGGGATCCGAAAAACCAGCGTCCTGAATTGTGGGACATCTACAATGCCCGCGTTCACAAAGGAGAGTCGATCCGTGTGTTCCCGATTTCTAACTGGACCGAATTAGATGTGTGGCAATACATCCGTTTGGAAAATATTCCAATCGTTCCGTTGTACTATGCCAAGGAGCGTCCTGTTGTCAATGTTGATGGTAACCTGATCATGGTTGACGACGAACGTATGCCGAAAGAACTGGCTGAAAAAGCAGAAATGAGAAAGGTACGTTTCCGTACATTGGGGTGCTACCCGCTGACTGGTGCTGTTGAATCAGGCGCAGAAACAATTGAAGAAATCGTTGAAGAAATGATGACCGTGAAAGTTTCAGAACGCACAACACGCGTGATCGACTTCGACCAAGAAGGTAGTATGGAACAAAAGAAACGCGAAGGATATTTCTAGTTACTGGTAACCCAACAAAAGGAAAAGAGTAACTCAATTCAATTTTTGCAAAAATGACAACACAAACAAGTTTAAATATACAAGACTTCCTGAACCAGGACGAGAAAAAAGACCTGCTGCGCATTTTGACAGCAGGTTCGGTTGACGACGGTAAATCAACCCTTATTGGCCGACTGATGTTCGACAGTAAGATGATTTACGAAGATCAGCTTGCCGCACTGGAACGGGACAGCAAACGAATTGGCCATGCCGGTGAAGACATCGACTACGCCTTGCTTTTGGATGGATTGAAAGCAGAACGCGAACAAGGTATTACCATCGACGTTGCTTACCGCTATTTCTCAACTAACAAGCGTAAATTCATTATTGCCGATACCCCGGGACACGAACAGTACACCCGCAACATGGTTACCGGCGCATCAACCGCCAACCTGGCAATCATCCTGATCGATGCCACCAAAGGAGTAATTACGCAAACTCGTCGTCACACCTTCCTGGTATCGCTGCTTGGAATCAAGCACGTGGTGCTGGCAGTTAACAAGATGGACTTGGTAGACTTCGATCAGAAAGTTTTTGACAGCATCTGCGAAGACTATAAAAACTTCGTAGCTCAGCTCGATATTCCGGATGTGACTCCGATTCCACTGTCGGCCCTGAAAGGTGACAACGTGGTGGAAAAATCAGATCGCATGCCTTGGTACAAAGGTAAATGCGTGCTCGATTTCCTGGAACATGTACACATCAGCTCCGACCGTAATTTCGAAGACATGCGTTACCCGGTGCAGTACGTATTGAAACCGGACAACAACTTCCGTGGCTTCTCAGCTCGTGTTGCTTCTGGAATCGTCCGCAAAGGCGAAACAGTAATGGTACTGCCTTCGAAGAAAACATCAAAAATTAAAAGCATTGTTACTTTCGACGGCGACCTGGACGAAGCGTTTCCGCCTGAATCTGTAACTGTTACTCTGGAAGACGAAATCGACATTTCGCGTGGCGACATGCTGGTTTATCCGGACAATTTACCGCGTGTTGAGCGTCACTTCGAAGCAATGTTGGTTTGGATGGACGAGAATCCGATGGATCCGACGACACATTTCTTCATCAAGCACGCCAACAACAACACAAAAGCGCGCGTTGATAAAATTCAATATAAAGTGGACGTGAATACCATGGAACGTTCGGACATCGATTTCTTCAGCCTGAATGAAATTGGCCGCGTGGTATTAACCACCAACAAGCCGTTGTTTTTCGACCCTTACAAGAAAAACAAGAGCACCGGTTCGTTCGTGTTGATTGATCCAATGACCAACAACACCGTAGCTGTTGGGATGATCATTGACAAACTGAGCTCTGACAACCTTCCTTCGCGCATCACTGAAGACGAACGCGAACAAATTCGTCAGGGAATCGGCTTGATTCAGGACGAACAATATCAAAAACGTTACAACCAAAAAGGTGCTACGCTTTGGGTTACCGGTCTGCACGGTTCAGGTAAAAACGAAATGGCTTTCAGCCTCGAAAAGCAATTGTTCGAGATGGGCGCAACTGTTGTACTGCTTGATGGTAGTTCGGTGCGTTCAGGTCTCTCCAAAGAGCTGGATTACTCGCCAACTGACCGAGCAGAGCACCTGCGTCGCGTGGCCGAAGTTTGCCGTATCCTGAATGACCAGGGGATCATCACCATCTGCTCATTCATTTCACCTGACCTCGAAATTCGCAAACAAGTAGCGAAAATCATCGGTGAAGACCGTTTCCACCTGTTCTACATGAAAGCTGATTTGGAATTCTGCAAAAAGAACAAAGCGGAGTTCTACAACCAGGAGAACCTGAAATATGTACCGGGAATCGACATCACTTTCGACGAACCGAAGAATCCGTCGCTGGAATTGTCGTCAACCGACAATGGCAAGAATCCGGAGAAAATTATCGCCTACTGCCGCGAGAACGGAATCTTCCCGTTGCAATAAGAAATACAAAGTTTATTAGCATAGAAAAAGGTGAAGCTCTGGCTTCACCTTTTTTATTTGTCCAAGAATTACGGAGCAATAGGGACAAAAAAAGCAACTCAACAAAGCTGCTTCAATATTATTTTCGTTATTAAACTTATCGAATACGATCCAACGAACGAATCAACGCTTCATCTTTTCCAATTCCACGAATGGCCAAATAATCCAGGATGATGGCAACAACCGGGAAAACAACCGCAATTTTGAAACTAATATTCGCGTCATCGAAGCTGTAGTAAGTGAAGAACCAGAACATACCGAATAAGCCAATATTCAACAGGATTGACAATACCAGAAAGCGAATTTGCAGAATCCGGCGTTTGTACATAAAAATGGCTCCTACGTGCAGCAATAAAATAAGCCCGATCAATCCGGCGATTGCCATCCCGTTTTCAGTCACCGTATTTTGGTGAACGATTCCGCGGATATCGAAAACATATAACTTGCCCGCTGCGTCCGCGATATCAGCAAAAGGAAGCGTAAAAAGCAATCCGATCAGAATTGCGGCAATGAGCATATAAACTGTTTGAATACGTTGTATCATGTTACTAATTTTTTGCACAAAAATACGGAAATGAACAGAAGAGGCAAGAACAAATGAGCGCTTCACTCCTATTTTCATCGTCAAACTTCACATCATCTGTTCAAACCACAGAAACAAAAAAGCCCGCCGAAGCGAGCTTTTCAAATCTATTTTCAGCTTGAATTATTTTGCGTAGTTCACCGCACGTGTTTCGCGAATCACAGTGATCTTGATCTGTCCCGGATAAGTCATTTCATCCTGAATGTGTTTCGCAATGTCGTATGACAGCTGTTCGGTTTCTTTGTCCGAAATCTTGTCGCTACCAACAATTACACGCAACTCGCGACCAGCCTGGATCGCGTAAGTTTTCAATACGCCCGGATATGAAAGAGCCAAATCTTCCAACGCTTTCAAACGCTTGATGTACGACTCAACCACTTCGCGGCGGGCACCCGGACGAGCACCTGAAATGGCATCACAAACCTGAACGATCGGTGCCAACATAGTTGTCATTTCCACTTCGTCGTGGTGAGCACCAATAGCGTTGCAGATATCCGGTTTTTCTTTGAACTTCTCAGCTAGTTTCATACCCAACACAGCGTGTGGCAATTCCGGCTCGTCATCCGGCACTTTACCAATATCGTGCAACAGACCGGCACGTTTCGCCCATTTCGGGTTCAAGCCCAGTTCCGATGCCATGATTGCACAAAGGTTAGCAACCTCACGCGAGTGCTGCAACAGGTTCTGTCCATAAGACGAACGGTATTTCATTTTACCGATCAAACGAATCAGTTCCGGGTGCAATCCGTGGATACCCAAGTCGATTGTTGTCCGTTTACCGGTTTCAATGATTTCTTCTTCAATTTGTTTTTTCACCTTACCAACAACTTCTTCGATACGGGCCGGGTGAATACGTCCGTCAGTTACCAATTGGTGCAAAGCCAAACGGGCAACCTCACGGCGAACCGGATCGAAACCGGAAAGTACGATTGCTTCAGGAGTGTCGTCGACGATGATTTCAACACCGGTAGCAGCTTCAAGTGCGCGGATGTTACGACCTTCGCGACCGATAATACGACCTTTTATTTCGTCGCTTTCGATATGGAAGATGGTCACCGCGTTTTCGATAGCCGTTTCAGTAGCGACACGTTGAATGGTTTTTACAACAACCTTTTTCGCTTCCTTATTCGCTGTCAATTTCGCTTCCTCCATGATCTCGTTGATGTACGACATCGCTTCGGTTTTAGCCTCATTTTTCAACGAATCAACAAGTTGAGATTTCGCTTCTTCAGCAGACAAGCCTGAAATAGCTTCCAATTGCTCCACTTTTTGGCGGTGCAATTTCTCCAGATCATCTTCTTTTTGCTGAACCAGGTTGATTTGAGCCGTCAGGTTTTCGCGGATGCTTTCCACTTGACGCTTTTCAGTCTCGAAATCTTTCACCGTACGTTGAAAATCATTTTTGCTTTGCAGAAACGCCGTTTCCTTTTGCTTCATTTTATTTTCAATCCCGGCGATCTTGCTGTTTTTCTCGTTGATATACTTTTCGTGTTCAGCTTTTAACTGCAAAAATTTTTCCTTTGCCTGCAGGATCTTATCCTTCTTTATCACCTCGCCTTCAGCTTCAGCCTCGCTGAGTATCTTGCGCTTCTTGCCGTTGATCGCCTTATCCCACAGGAAGTAGGACAAAACGCCGCCGCCCAAAAAGCCAGAAATTACGTATAATATTTCCATTTTATAAATTATTACTGATAATTAAAATGAAAGCCCACTATCTGTTTCATCATCAACTGCAAACAGCTGACAATGAAACAAAAGCGGGCTTTCGATATATTGTATTTTTTATTCGTTCAATGACAAAAATTCGCTTAATTGTTCGTCCAACAAGCGTATTTCTTCAACAATCGGTGATTCATCGGACTGCTCCTCCATTTCCAGATTTTTCAATACAAACTGAAATGCTGTCATCGCCAAAAAATCCTGGGCGTCTTGATTGACATACTTCTTCTTGTACTCCAGAACGATATCATTGATCATCTTTGCAGCTTTCCGAATCCTCTCCTCATCCTTTCGGTCAATCTTCAACGGGTAAATCCGTCCGTTGATGTTAATATTTATTGAAAGCTTATCTGCCATTATTCCATGTATTTGCTAGACATTCAACTGAGCAATACACTTATCAATTTCCCGCACTATTTTATTGATGCGTTGTTTTACCTGTTTCTTTTCGTCGTCGCCGACCGATAAAACTTTTGCAACCTTTAGGTCTTCATACTTTTTGACCAGCTGCTCATTTTCACTCTTCAAATCGGCAATGGTGTTCTCGAGGTCTTCGAGTTTACTTAACAACACCAGCTTTTCGTCTTTCAGCGAATTGTGGCGCTTCATAAGTAACCTGAGCTTTGCCTTAAAATCGTCGAGTAAAACTTGATCTTCCCCGGTCATTTTGTATGCTTTCCCGGACAAAAATAATATTTTTGCCCAATTCATTATACGAAGATAAGTTTATTTGTTGAATAGCATGATACAGGCTGAAAATCTTATCAACAGCCCGAGTTTGTAACCATTGAAGACAACTTACAGATTGACATGAAAATGACAGTGGCACCGGGTTCGCGAGATTGCTTTTATGACAAATAACTGACAAAATTTTACTTTTATGAAGTACCTGCTTTTGACATTATTATTTCTCTTTTTTAAAAATCCATATAATCCGAGTATTGCGCCGAACTATTTTGCACCTCCGGTTAAAATACCAATCTACCTGGCTGGCAATTTTGGCGAGCTGCGCTCGAATCACTTTCATTCGGGAATCGACATCAAGACGCAGGGGAAAACAGGTCTCCCGGTTTACGCTGCCGCCGAGGGAACTGTTACCCGCATAAATATCTCGCCGGTAGGTTTCGGACTGGCACTCTACATCAAACATCCCAATGGCTACTCGACCGTTTACGGGCATTTGAGCCGTTTGCGCGACGATATGGAGCAATACATCAAAGACATTCAGTATAACCGCGAAAGTTTTTCGATTGATGTTTCTGTTCCAGCAGGAAAATTCAATGTTGAAAAAGGCGAATTGGTGGCCTATAGTGGCAACAGCGGAAGTTCAGGCGGGCCCCACCTTCATTTTGAAATTCGCGACAGCGCTACTGAAAACCCGATTAACCCGCTTCTTTTCAATTTCGATGTAAAAGACAACACACCGCCAAAACTGATGTCGGTGATGCTCTACCCGCTTTCCAACGGCGCAAATATTGACGGTAGACTAAACCAAAAACCTTTCGACCTCGTCTTCTACGATGGCGAATATCACCTGAAAGGAAACCCAATCATCACCGCTGGTGGTACCATTGGTTTTGGACTTCAGGGGCTGGACTATTTGGATGGAAGCTGGAGCAAATGTGGCATCTACGAAATAGACCTCACGGTAAATAGCAAGTTGATTTATTCGTTTAAAATGAATGAGCTGAACTTTGGTGAAAGCAGGTATTTGAACAGCCACATCGACTACACGTACCTGCGCAACAATTCTCGCAGATACCATAAAAACTGGATAGAGGACGGCAATAAACTGAATAACTACCCGGTTAGGGAGAACAAAGGGAAAATCGTTATTGAACCGGGGGAAAAATATGATGTGGCTTACCTGGTGAAAGACGTTGCTGGCAATATCAGCCGATTAAATTTCGCGCTACAAGGAAAAGCTACGATTGCTCCCGGGCCGCAGCAAGCCGGCATTCCGGTACAGTGGGACCAGGATTTACTGTTGAAGCAAGATGATGTGGTTGCCAACTTTAAAGCCGGCAGCTTTTACTCCAATTTCTTCCTCGACTACAAAGAACTGCCCACGCAAAAAGATTTGTACAGCAAACGCATTCAACTGCACCAGTCGGATGTGCCGGTACACCAATCTTACAATTTGCGGATCAAAGCAGAAGGGCTTCCCGCCGACCTGCAATCGCGGGCATTGATTGTTGCCATCGACCCGAAAACACACAAGCAGTATTCCATGGGCGGCAAATATACGAACGGCTGGGTTGAAGCGAATGTGCGGCAACTGGGAACATTTGCTATTGCAACTGATACCGAAGCGCCAACAATCACCCCGATCAATATTCAAAATCATTCCACCTTGACTGATCGCCGCAAGGTGAGTTTCAAACTTCTGGATAATCTATCTGGCATTGAGAGCTATAGTGGCTCGATTGACGGCCAGTGGGTGCTGTTTGAATACGACGCCAAAAACAGCCTGCTGGAATACAGTTTCGACGCGAAACGCCTGCAACTGGGAAAATCGCACAACCTGAAATTAACAGTAACCGACGGAGCCGGTAACGAAAGCGTTTACGAGGCGAAGTTTTACAGATAGAATCAATCGGAAAGACATCATAGCACAAAAAAGGAGCTTCAGTAGTACTGAAGCTCCTTTGCTTTTATGGAGAAAATTTGTTTGAATGCGACTACAGTGACGCAAAGAAGTCGTTTCCTTTGTCGTCGACGATAATGAATGCCGGGAAATTCTCGATGCGGATTTTCCGAACAGCTTCCATTCCCAATTCCGGGAAGTCAACCACTTCAACCGCTTTGATACTTTCTTTTGCCAGGATTGCAGCAGGGCCACCAATTGATCCCAGGTAGAAACCACCGTGTTTCTTACAAGCGTCGGTCACTGCTTTCGAACGGTTTCCTTTTGCAACCATCACCATTGATCCGCCCATGCTTTGGAACAAATCAACGTAAGGGTCCATCCGTCCGGCAGTTGTTGGGCCGAAACTACCTGATGCCATTCCTTGTGGTGTTTTAGCTGGTCCGGCGTAGTAAACCGGGTATTTTTTGAAGTACTCCGGCATTGGTTCGCCCGAGTCGACAATCTTTTTGATTTGCGCGTGTGCGATATCGCGGGCTACGATCAATGTTCCGCTCAAGTTTAAACGGGTTTTGATCGGGTATTTGGTCAGCTCGGCCAAAACTTCTTCCATTGGGCGATCCAAATCGATGTTCACAGGAGGAGCCATTTCAGGAGCAGCTTCCGGCAAGAAACGACGTGGATTTTTTTCCAGCTGTTCCAGGAAGATACCATCTTCGGTGATTTTTCCTTTGATGTTACGGTCGGCACTACAGCTAACACCCAAACCTACCGGGCAAGAAGCTGCGTGGCGAGGCATACGGATTACACGAACATCGTGTACAAAATATTTACCACCGAACTGGGCACCGATTCCGCTCTCGCGACAGATTTTCAGAACTTTTTCTTCCCACTCCAAATCGCGGAAAGCCTGGCCACCTTCGTTTCCTTCAGTTGGCAGGTGATCGAAATAACCCGCTGATGCTTTTTTCACAGCAGCCAAAGTAGCTTCGGCCGATGTTCCACCGATTACCAAGGCCAAGTGGTACGGAGGACAAGCAGAAGTACCCAAATCTCTGATTTTTTCTTTCACGAACTTGGTTAACGCTTCTTCTGTCAACAAAGCTTTTGTTTGCTGATACAGGTACGTTTTGTTACCCGAACCACCACCTTTAGTAATGAACAGGAACTCGTACTTGTTACCTTCTTCGGCATACAAGTCGATTTGTGCAGGCAAGTTGCTACCGGTGTTTTTCTCGTCAAGCATCGTTAAAGGCACCACTTGCGAATAACGCAGGTTACGATCCCTATAGGTATCGAACACGCCTTTCGACAAATACAAAGCGTCGTTTGCTCCGGTGTACACATTTTCTCCTTTTTTACCGATGACGATTGCCGTACCGGTATCCTGGCAAGTTGGTAATTCACCTTCAGCAGCAATCACCTGGTTTGCCAGCATGGTGTGTGCTACGAATTTGTCGTTGTCGGTTGCTTCCGGATCGTCCAAAATAGAACGAAGCTTTTCGAGGTGAGCAGCGCGCAGGTAGAAAGAAACATCAGCAATTGCTTCTTTAGCCAGCAACTCCAATGCTTCGGGCGCTACTTTCAAAATTTTACGGCCATCAAATTCAACCGTTGAAACGTAATCTTTAGTCAGCAACCGATACTCGGTTGTATCTTTTTTAATCGGGAAAGGTTTTTGATAAATAAATTCAGCCATAGCTTTTGAATTCAGTTGTTTTTGTATTTCGTTTTTTTAGTTGGACTCGCATTTTTGAACGAATGCCTACAAATATAGCCAATAGCGCCCAAAAGAGCTTTTCATTCGGGCTATTTTTCGGCTTTGACACAATTTCTTTACAAAGCTTCCGAACCGCTTTTTCTTCGGTCAATATAGCTTTGAATGAAGTCATCAAACTCCTTCATTAGCTGTCGTAAAACGGGGTGCTTCACATCAAATTGAATCGCCCCTAGCGATGATATCGGCAATATTTTTGGCGAGGTGCCACTGATAAAAGCAGCCTCATACTGATTCAAATCTGTAGCGCTGATATCTGTTTCCCGGCATTCGATCCCCAATTTTCGGATGCATTCCATAATTTTCAGACGGGTGATACCAATCAGCACTTTTTCGGCAGGCGCTGTGTAAAAAACACTTTCCTTCACTAAAAACACATTCGACCGACTTCCTTCGGTAATGAAACCGTCCCGATCCACCAACAACACCTCGTACCAATTATTCTCGATAATCGTCCGATCAGCCAATTCACGTACGGGCAAATGAGCAACTTTGATCTGCGGATTCGTACGCATGGCATGTAAAAAACCTGTCGGCACTCCCAGTCTGTATTGATCTGCAGTTGGGTAATTGGACGGAATGACGAACATCCGAAGCGTTTGCTTCCCATCTGCTTCAATCCAAAGTTCCACCTTAATATTGTCGCAATCAGTTTTATTCAATCGAATCAATTCCGAGATCTGCGCTTCGAATTCGGATGCAGAAACAGGATCGTTCAGCCCAAATTTTCGCCACGAATTCTGAAAACGCGCATAGTGATCTTCAAGAAAAAGCGCAACGCCATCGATCACCCGCAGAACTTCATATACCTGCAAAGCGTTATCACCCTTAAAAGGCTCGAAAGGAAGTTCCTCTGCCACACCATTTTTAATGTAAGATGTTGGCTCGATTTTCCGATTTGAGGTTGTAATTTTGTTCATACCAAAACTTTTATCTCTCATGAACTCGTTAAATGCCTTCATTAAATGAAAAGTGCATCAAAAATAACATTGATCTATTTTTTAATCAGCTTTTTCTGGATTTTATTTTCAGATCGTTTTATCGAGACGCTCACTGATAACGCGGCAGTTCTGACTAAGCTACAAACCTATAAAGGCTGGTTTTTTGTAATTAGCACTTCCGTTTTTTTGTACATACTTATTAGCCGTGAAATACGAAAACAGGGAAAACTGAATGAAGAACTTCAACAGGCGAAGGAGAAGGCGGAAGAATCGGACAGGTTGAAATCGGCTTTTCTGTCGAACATGTCGCACGAGATACGCACACCTTTAAACGGCATCGTCGGTTTCAGCCAATTGCTTTTCGAAGAAGAGGAAGATCCCGAAACCCGTCAAATGTATATCGACCAGGTTAACCAAAACAGCGAGCTGCTACTGAAAATCATCAACAATATTCTGGAGATATCCAAGATCCAGGAGAACATGATCACCCCGAAAGTCCGGGCAGTGAAACTGCCGGAACTGCTTCACTATGTCAGCCAAATTTACAGTTCCCGGAAATCTGCGCTGATGCAGAAAGGACTCGCTTTTCAGCTGGAAATTCATCCAAGTTGCAAAAAGCTAACCATCCAAACAGATCCCGATTGCCTCAACCAGATTTTATTCAACCTGCTGGATAATGCTGTCAAATACACATCGATAGGGGAAATTAAGCTAGGCTGCCAACTTGAAGAAAGGTTCCTTCGAATTTACGTGATTGATACAGGGATTGGCATCTCAGCCGACGTCATGCCCCGAATATTCGATCGCTTTAAGCGTTTCCAAAACAACGAAAATTTTTCCGAAGGATTCGGGTTGGGCTTGTCAATTAGCCAAGGATTGGCTGCAGCGCTGGAAGCCAAACTAGAAGTCACATCACAACCCGGAGAAGGAAGTTGCTTTTCAGTTCTGCTGCCGCGCAACAGGAAAAGCGAAAACTAAAAAAGGAGCACATGGCTCCTTTCATTATCTTATCTGCAGCTAGAAATTATTTAACAGCTACAGTTTCAATTTCGACCAAAACGCCCAAAGGCAATTCTTTCACCGCAAAAGCCGCGCGTGCCGGTGGATTTGTAGGATAGCAATTTCCGTAAACCTCGTTCATGGCTTTGAAATTGGCCATGTCGCTCAGTAAACAAGTCGACTTCACCACATCAGCAAAAGTGTATCCTGCCTCGGTCAAAATCGCTTCAATATTCTTCATCACTTGGGTGGTCTGCTCTGTAATTCCTCCTTCTACAACCTTTCCCACAGCCGGATCAACCGGAATCTGTCCGGAAATATAAAGTGTTCCATTCACTTCAATTGCTTGACTGTAAGGGCCGATTGCAGCCGGTGCGTTTGTTGTTGAAATAATACGTTTCATTGTAACTACTTAATCGTTAAATATTGTTTGCTATTCAAAATCTGAATTTCGATGCAAAGAAACAAAATACAATTCAGCAAAAACAATTAAAATGTCAGCTTTGGTGAAAAACAAACTTTTTTGTCTGTTTCTAAACAGCTCGAAAAACGGGGACCTTTGCTCCCGAAAAAGAATTAATGAATACGAAAACTATTGTTCTTGACGAACCGACTTGTTTAAACATAAACAAAAGGAGAATCTAACTGTTTCGATACACGACAGGACAAGCAGGCGATTTTCCATTCACTGCAACTGATCATCCTTTGCCGAGGTGGTATTAAGATTGGAGATTGAAAAGATATACTGGCATAAATGTTCAGAATGAATGGTAGCGACAAAATTAATTAACAGATCTTCAAGGAGTATCAACATGGAAGATTCCATGCTAGACTACTTCTTCCGAACGTACAATCACGGGCAAATGTGTTCCGATATCTCTTACGATGTCGAAAAAGATGAAATACTGCACCTCAGTGAAAACTTCCGCGAACTTACCGGACAGCATTGCGGCCAAAAGTTCAACCAGTGCTTGCTTTTCATAAAAACAATAATCCACCCCGAAGACTACAGCACATTTCTGGTGCGTTTAGTCGAATTTGTAAAACTCGATCGGGCCAAAATGGCGATTGACCCCAAAAGCGCTATCCGCTCCTTTACTTTTCGGGTCAATGACTCCAAACAAGAATGGGTATCGGTTAAATTACACGCGCTAATGCTATCGTCGAATACCTTAGTTGGCATTGTACACAAACAAAACAATTTAGCTGACGAAGAGCCTGCCGCCGTTTCGGCGCGCGAGAAGGAAATTCTGAATTTGATTGCCGACGGGAACTCCGCAAAAATAATCGGCGACAAACTGAATATCAGTCCCAACACCGTGATCACGCACCGCAACAACCTGAAAAAGAAATTCAGAGCCAAGAACACGGCAGAACTCATAAAAGAAGCCGTCAAATCGCAAGTGATTTAAAACGGCTTCAATATTTTGAAAGGGTTCAAATTCGGTTCACGGGGTTCTCGTTCGGATCTTCAAACCATTTGAAATAGTTTTCGGCCCCGGCTATTCCCTGCTCCACCAATGCTTGTTTCTTTTCGTCCGTCAGGTTGAAGTCTGTCGCCTTAATATTCAATGCATCGATGTAAACGGTTCGTTGCCAGTCATCGCTGTGGAGATGCGCATTTTCCTGCACTTGCATAACAGCCGCCATCAACGCTTTTGCATAGTCCGTGAAACCCGTAATTTGTTTGCCCTGTAAGGGTTCATTATAACGAAACAGCCCAATATCCTCGCGTGTATCGAGCCGCATGCCGAGTGTTTGGCAATTAAACACATACGGACTTCGATCCGAATTTTCAATCAAAAACCGGGCGTTTTCTTTGTTATAATAGTCGGTACTTCGGATGGCAATTGCTTCTCTTTCACGATCGACGTATTTTTCACGATCAAATAGTTTGACAGGGTAATTTTGCATTGCACCGCCATCAACATAAACATCCTCGCGTTCGCCGTAGCGAACTGCCGCAAAAAACAGCGGTATTGACATGCTGATTCGAACGGCCTGCGCCAGTTCCATATCCGGATGACGCTCGTGGGAGAACACTTCCGAATAGCCTGTCGACAGATTCGTGCCAATAACATACAAATCTGGCTTTTCCGAATCTCTCAAATCGCCAAAGGTCGCTTTCGACGTTCCCATTTGCTTTTTAATCAGTTCGCCGATCCACTCGGTGAAAAAGTCTCCTTTGTTCCACCCGAAATGCTTGGCCAACCGCCGGATATCGCGAATAATCCCCCACGAATCGTCCATAAACGCCTTGAAGTCGGTCGATTCCATAATGCCCCGTTGCTCCTGGATATTGAATCCCAGCGCGAATATGAGTGCATTGATGGCACCAGCACTGGTACCGCCGGCGCGTTTAATATCTTTCAGAATTCCACGTTGCTCCAGGATGCTCATCGCACCGATGTATGCAATCCCCTTAACGCCACCTCCTTCAAAAACCAAATTTCGAAACTGTACTGCCATTGCTATTCCTCCGTTTGTTAGTTTTATGTTTTTGTTGAATTGAAATCGATTTGTTCCGGTTACTTCTGTTGCAGCTCGTTACTGATGCGAACGTTCTTCACACCATTCAGTTGTTGCAACCTCTGCGGATCAATTTGTTCGTTCTCCTGAAGTTTCTTCGGAATAATTACGTCGCCCTGCCTTATTTGAATCTGTTTCACGTCGTCCAGCTGCTCCGCAGCATTTTCACTTTTCAGGTCTTCGTAAACCTGACTGGCAATAAAAAGATCAGGGTTCACCTCCACCTGTCCCTGGTAACTTCCCGTATTAAGCTGCCATGTTCGCGATTCCTCTTTGGGTTCACTCAAACTCTTGACCTGGTTAATTTGAACAGAGCTGCCGCGATCCAGGTTGCTTTGGAATTTTCCTTCAATCTGGTTCAGCCTGCTGATATCCTGAAAATTGCCAAGTGCCTTTTCATCGCTGATGTAATTTAACGCTTTAATCTCGAAAGACGGGTACTGATAATTCGGATTATTTTCGGAACATCTGGCCCCCAAATCTGCCAGTATTTTAAATTTCTGCCTATTTAGAAATGACTGATCTCCCGCTGCAACGGGCATGGTGAAGACTTTGCTCCCGGCAATTGTTTTTTCCAACTGCTCAACATCGGAACTTTTGAAATTGTAGGTATCATTCCGAATATCGAGCCTCATTTTCGTAATCAAGTTGAGCTCGCCCAATTTCTCAGTTAGCTTCGGCGAGTGATTTCCTGAACTGCCTGCCTTTTTGATCAATGAATCTGCCATCGACAAATTATCCAGGTCCAGGTAACCGGCCGCAGCCTCCAGCAACGTATTGGGCACCAAATCGGGCTGATTAGTCTTTGCATAGCCTTCGGCCAGCAACTGGTAAATCGCGGGAATCGGCTTGAACTTTTCAGGATTCGCTGATTCAATCTGCTTCTGAAAACGAATAGCACTCTTCAACTGAAAAACAGCATTCCCGGCGTACCAATCCGATGTCCAGATTCCACGATCAGCAAAGATCAATCCCAACATGGTATGCGATTTCTGAATCGCCTCCAGGTTATTTTGAAGGTAGTGTGCGCTCTTTTCGTTAAAAAGCCGGCGGATCATTTCGTCATATTTCGAATTGTCCAGATCCATTTCCGGGTAGCGATTGTACAGCCGCGACAATTCTACGGCAATATCCATTTTTATCGGATAGTAATTTTTTAGCTTCGGATGATCGTACACATAAAATTCCGGCGCAATCTGAAGTCCCATTTCGAGCAACTTAACCGCAATGGAGACATTGCCCGCGATTAATTCAGTCGCTTCCATTCGGTATAGTAAAGTGGCAACAATATGGCTCCGATAAACATCCGAAGTCCACCAGCCCATCTCACCGGTACTCGCCGCCTTTGTCAACAACCGTTGAATCTCCTGGTTACAGGTCGAAGTCCACACATTCGGCTCAGGGAGATCCTTCGCATAGTTTTCGCTTACGTTCGGCTTAAACGAGAGCGCTTCGGCCCAACGAACACAGGCTTCGGTTGCCTGCTCATTTTCACCCAGTGTCAACGCCAAATCGAGTGTATTCAAGAAACCGGTACGCGCCAAGTCATAGAACCCCTTTTCAAACAACTGATTCGAAAAAGCATTCAGCACCTGCCAGGCATGCTGTTTATCGGTGAACCGGGTGCAAACATCAAAGATCTTCCAGGCCAAGGCTTCATTCCCTGTGCTTCCAAAGAAAGCGCGTTTGTAAAAACCAATAGCCTCATCATACTTTTCCACTGCGGCTGAAAGATCACCTTTCCGCGCATAATACTTCGCTTTATTGGCTGAATCAACTTTGATCAATTGACTCAATAATTCCTGAGCCATTTCTTTATTATCCATCGCCTGATTCACAAAAACAAGGTTCGTCAGAACTGCCACATTGCCTGGATCAACTTCAAGAGCGGCCGAATAATATTGCTTCGATCTCTCCAACGCCTCCATTTTGGTTCCAGGCAGTTGAGCCGCCTGCTTTTGGTACAAATAGGCCATGGTAAAATTGAGTTGAAACTTATCCATTTTTTCAACATCTGCTCCGGCATAGCGTCCCATAGCACGCTCCATCAGCGAAATTCCCTGGTCAACCGGCAGTGCCAATGCTCTTTTGCAAATTACACCGGCGTCGGGGGTTTGTCCATTCACATTCGACCTGCATGCCGGAAGAAGCCCAAAGCAAAGCACAAGCAAAAGAATTTGATATCGTGTTTTCATTTTAATTTGCATTTGAGTCGGTGAGAATCGTTTCGGGACTAACAAGTTCGAGTTCAGAATCGGGCAGCGGCACGTGTTTCAGAATGTAAATCTTCTTTTCAATCGTATCCGTGCCCGAAAAACTCTGCCCGCTATTCTTCAACTTTTCCAAGACCAAACTTCCCAGCGTATAAGTCGCCGGCAGATGGTAGTGTTGAATCGCCTCTTTGTTGTCGATGGACATGAGCACCTGCGTCGTATCGTACAAAACCATCGTCCCTAAAATATCCGAGACTTTCGTTACAATCTGGAAACGGCTCAACTCGGCAATGTTACTTTCGCGTTTGGTGATGGGTACGACAAACAGCTTCCTGGCCTGGATAAAATAGAAATCGTCGGCCACATCAACCTGGCTCAAAATATTTTTCACCAATTCCTCCTTGCTGCTTTGTGCTCCAAGTCTGAAGGTTTGGATCACCTCATCAACAAACTCTCCCCGAACATCCGGCAGCCCTTCAATGTAGCGTTCCACCGGCCGGAAAACCCAATAGGTGGTCTCGACTATTCCCGGCTTTACTTGCGGTTCAATCGAAAGTTTAAAGCCTACTTCTTTCAAGCTTGAATGCGCCCCCGCCTGCTGCTCACTATCCGCCAGTTCTATTTTCAGCGTGGCCTCTCCCGGGTTTAACTGAAACTGAAAAAAACCAAATTTGGAGTTCAAAAAATCAGCCATCAACCGGGAACAATCCCGCTCAATAGCCGGAATCTCTGCGCCGTAAAAACTTTTATACTGCGGTTCGGTAATAACGAATTTGACCTGAATCAGCTTCTTGTTTTCGGCAAAGAGCTGTACCGAAATGAGAAACGCAATCAGGATTAACAAGGCTCTGTATTTCATTCTTTGTAAGCTTTAAACTGAAATTCTTTAAACGCTTCCGTTCCCAAAACGCCTTCGCACACCGCAAACTTGTCGCCGCCCGAAGAGGTCAATTCGAGTTTTAGGCTGTCGTACACCTGAAAATCGACAGGGATAAACAAAGGTTCCTGCACAGTCCATCTGTTCAGGCTGCTGTAAACCGTCTGCTCGTCGTACATGCTGCGCAGTTCAATCAGCCACTTTTCAAAGTAATGTTCAGGAATCCCGGGGAGTTGTCCTAAAATTATCGTCGCATGGTTATTCAAATCATACGTCGTCTCAATCTGCTTGTTATATTTTACAAGCAGCTTTGCTCGGGCCAACTGCATGAAAAATTCAACCGGCACCCGAGCAATAACCGTCGGCGACACCTCCAGGTCGTTCTCCAAATTGATCCTTTTTCCGGTCCACGGATACACCTGAAAACTGAGTTGCTGGTAACCTTTAGCCCGCACATTAAAAGTCCGCCCAAACGGACTTGTGATAACTGTTTGCTGTACAGAAGGACTTTCGTTTGATACATTTAACTCCCAAGCGTCTAGACTTGAACGACCTTCCTGCGTCATCAAAATCGAAACCGGCGCTTGCTTTTTCCCGGTTGAAATATGCACAGAGGAAACAAAGCATCCTGCCACAAACAACAGCACATACAAACCGAAAATCACCTGAAAATTCAGAAAGCCGGCAAGCCAGCGTTGGTAGATCTGGGTAAACTTCTCTTCGTCTTCCTTTTTCAGGTACTTGACCAGAAAACTCACAAAACCGAAAAACACAACCACGCCTCCAACAAAATAAGTTTCGATGAAGTCGTTGCCGATGTGATAAGCCAGCCAGGCATTGGCGATCATCAGGAAGAAAGCCAGCAGCAATATTTTGACAAAAATGTATTTACCCGATTTTTCCATCTTTAGTTTGTCAGTATCCGAATGGTCCATTGATTCAACTTCCCTGTATCCCGGCTGAGATTGTCTGAAACGTGGAGTTTCCAGTTGCCATTTACCGTTTCGCCCTTTAAATCCGAAAGTTTTGGTGTGTTCCCTATCGAATACGTTTTTATCAGGTTATCAGTTGTCCCGCCTGTCTTTTTATGCAGGTTGACGGTCGTACCGCCGGGCGAGGCGAGATTCACAATCAAATCACCGATGTAAGTATGCGTGATATCCAAATCCAACTCGATTTCGTTCACAGTTCCGGTTTCAGAAACAGTAATTAATCGCTCCACTCCTACCGGGTCATTATCCGGAATTCGTAACGCGGGAGCGTCCGTCTTCTCTATCATCGTCTGGGCGGAAACTCCCAAATGAAGTTTCCAAGAATTCAGGTTTCCTGTATCTATACGGGCATTGTCGGAAATTGCCAAACGCCAGGTTCCCTGAATTTGCTGACCATTCAAAAAAGATAAAGCAGCTGTATTTTGAAGATCAAAAGTCGTTTTCAGATCGTCTTTACTTCCTCCGTTTCGGTTATGCAAATCGACCTTTGTATTTGCTGGCGAAATCAGACTGACAATGAGATCGCCAATGTATGTGTGAGTTATGTCTACTTCAACCTTAACCGAATTCAACAACCCTGTTTCACTCACAACAATCTCGTCAGTCACCCCGGTTGCATTGTTGTCAGGGATGGCCAGTCCCGGCGTCGACTCCTTGACAATCGCGGATTCCGATTGGCTTCCTCCGCCTGTCAAACTCAGTGCTTCCGCAACTGCGTCATGCGCGTCAACCCGACCAAAACCAAACCAAGGGCTCCAGGTTCCATCGGCAAAACCCTGATCGGAAAAAGCTCCGCTATCAAACGGTGCAACAGGCGAAATATCCCAGGATGTATCGGGATCATAACTTGTTGGTGGAGTCCGTTGATATCCATTCATATTGAGATCCTTCGAAGCTGTTCGTTGTAGGATGGAGATTACTTCAAAGGCTGTCAGATTGGGATTGGCCGAAATAACAAGGCCGGCAATTCCTGCCACCAGCGGAGTGGCGCTGGACGTTCCTCCAAAATCGTTTTCAAATAAAGGCGAATTTCCCGTCGTGGTTGTAATTCCGAGCCCTTGAACCGACAAACGGTAATACTCGTGAACATTACTGGAAGGTGCCGAAATGGCAATATCAGTTCCGTAATTCGAGTAATGACTCCGTTTTGCATTGCTGGCCAAGGCTGCCACGAACATCACTCCCGGCACACTCCCCAGATTGTGACTAAATCGCTTGGAAGTGTTGACGCCGCTCCAATACCACGACCCGTCGGATCGCTGAGCATACCCCTGCGTGTATGGAATGTTCTGAGTGCCGGAATAGTTTATCGGGCAATTCTCATTCCCTGCGGCCCATAAAAAAACAATTCCTTTCCCCCTTCGTCCACCTGTGACTGCCAACTGCTTGATTTTATTCACCACAATCGACGCATAGTTTCCATGAGGCGAACTTCCCCAGGAATTGGAGATGACGTCAACCTTATCGGCCAAAAAATCAAGCACAGTGAACAACTTGTCGTCACTGATGTACAAGCTCGCCCCACTCGATTCCCATTTAATGGGCAATAACTTGCATCCCGGAGCAGCACCAACAGTCAGAACCGCATCCACTTCGGCACCAATTACCCCGCAACAACTGGTTCCGTGATTCGAACCACTTTGGTACATCCCCGACGGGACGGCACCAATCGCATCGCGGTGCATCAGATTTAGCCCGCTCATGTATCCCCAGGATTTAAATTTCCCGGCTGAATCAAAATCCGGATGATCCAGCTTACAGCCGTCATCCGTCACACCAATCACCACATCCGAACTTCCGAAATGATTCAGCAGATTCCAGGCCGCTTCGCAATTCGATGAAGACCGCGCATCGAACTCCGCGTCCGTTAAGCGCTGATGCAAATGCCATTGTTGCATATAATTTGGATCGACAGGAATATTTACGTTGGTCGGTTTGATTTCATGGTTGAGATCGTGCTCGCAAAGTTCTACCGTTTCCTTTTCCGTTTCGGTGATCAAAACAACGAGTTTCACCGGATTCATTCCTGTATCGTCAGTGAGTTGAAAGAGAAATTCCCGGTCGGAATATTTTCGCTTGAGCATTAAAGCGTACTT
Organism: Mangrovibacterium diazotrophicum; assembly: GCF_003610535.1. Classification (NCBI taxonomy): domain Bacteria; kingdom Pseudomonadati; phylum Bacteroidota; class Bacteroidia; order Marinilabiliales; family Prolixibacteraceae; genus Mangrovibacterium; species Mangrovibacterium diazotrophicum. The sequence goes on from NZ_RAPN01000002.1 coordinate 273,963, forward strand.
CGCCATAAAATTGCTCAAGTCCTCGTGGCTGACAGGCTGGCGGAAAGTAACCACAATTCGGTCGGTAATCAGAAAGCTCGTTTCTTCACCTTCTATCGTGTAGGCGTGGTGAGTCGTTAAATTCTCCCTCAATTTAGCCATCTCCTCGTCCAGCCGACCGGCACTGACTTTTACTTTTGTAGACGCCGAAGAAACTTGCTGTGCATCATCCGTAATCCCCATCTCTTTTAGTTTAGCGGGAAGAGCCCTGACGACGAAGGTATTCGGTTCTTTTTTCAGATAGACTTTTTTGCCATTTCGATAGGTGTATATTTTTTCTTTTTTAGCCATGGTTGTTTCCTTTTAATCGTTAATCAATTCAAGCCAAAGAATATCACAAGAAGACACCTGTTATGTGCATGTTTAAACCGGCGGACAACTCGGGTCAAAGGGGGTAGCGCCGTAGATATCAGCGACAAGACTTGCATAACATTCAGGTTCTCTGCCTCGTTGGCTAGCAGTACTGGCAGATGCATGATCTCCAAAATGTCTGGTCATATGCAACACTTCGTGAATCATCCCGATCGCCTGTTGATCGGTCGAATAACCGGATGTAAAGAAGGCACTGCAAATAGCAATCGTATTCCCGTGTCCAGATGCGCACGATGCTAATACATCGTTAGGACGACAATGATGGGTACAATTTCCAATCGTAGTGTGTGAGTTTCCTGTACATCTGAATTTAATTTGACGCTCCAAGAATCTGGATATAGCCCGAAAACGATCCGAGAGAGTCATCATTTCTGAAGCCTGTGCTTCGGCTAAGGTTGAGAAGTCATGATGAGTAAACCGATTTCTAAATTTATGATTATGTGGTGGCGGATCACCAAACCTACTGTGGTAAGCATTGAATACAGAGCTCGGACCAAAAGTAGGATCGTTGAAAAGCAACGACTCAAAAGCTAATAGTTCGGCGGTTCCCAAAGCCATTAAAACAGCTCTGTTATTTGCATTTTCGATGACCGTCAGCGGTTGAGCCGGAGCTCCGGCTACATTTGGCGGACAGCTGGAGTGTGTGCTCACAGCCCTGCTGATCCGATTGCCTCGTTTTCCCTTCTGTTGCACCACGTGGGTCAACTCATGTGCCAGCAGATTTTTGCCGGTTGAACTGTTCGGTCTGTACTCGCCACCATTAAAATAGACATCTGCCCCATAAGTAAAGGCTCGTGCGTTCAATTGCCGATTCATTTGAACCGCATTCGTATCGGTGTGTATTTTTACACGACTAAAATCGGCTCCGATTGCCCTGCTCATAAACTGGTTGACCGGATCGGGCAACTTGTTACCTTTCCCGGTCGAAGAAAGAATTTGCTGCTCAACAGAAGAAGTCGCTACACCCATTTCATTCGATTTGCGCTGCAACATTTCTTCTTCTTTTTCGCATTTCGCACACTTCATTTGTATTGGCTCTTCCTCTTCTTCGGGCTGCATGCGTAATTTCGGCTGCATCATTTCCTCCTCTTCTTCCTCCGGTTGCATCTGAAGCGACTCAGTCTGCGCCACCTGCATGACACGATCAGCGACTGCATCCGCTTCCTGTTCATACTTGTCACCGGGTTGCCCGATTTTCAGTTTTGGCTGAATCGAAGCCCTTCTTCCTGTATTCTGTGGTTTGATTTCAAACATAGCCTTGTCGTTTAAAGTGTTCTTCGGTTTTTGTGGTATTCCCTTCGTATTCCTTCGATCATGTCCGCTTGTCGGATCTCGTTCGTTCCGCGGGCCAATGCCCGCAGGCTGCAATGTTGAATAATGTTGATAATGGCACCACCCGAAATCTCGTATTTCCGGGCGATTTCATTGATGTCAATTTCAGACTCGAGCCTAACCGCTTTGGGGAAGCTGTTTTGCCAGATTTGTCGCCGCTCTTCCGTGCTTGGCATGGGAAACTGGATAATCGACTGGAAGCGACGGATGAAAGCTTCGTCGATGTTACCTTTTAGGTTTGAAGCCAAAATAACCAGGCCATTAAAATCCTCGATTCGTTGCAGCAAATACGAGACCTGCTGGTTCGCAAAGCGATCGTGCGAATCGCGGGTGTCTGTGCGTTTACCAAACAAGGCGTCTGCCTCGTCGAAAAACAGAATCCATTCTTTGTTCTCAGCCCGGTCAAAAACTTTCGAGAGGTTCTTTTCCGTTTCGCCAATGTATTTCGACACCATTTGAGACAAGTCGATCCGGTAAACATCGCGCCCGGTTTTCTTCCCAATGAGTGCCGCCGCCGTAGTTTTACCGGTCCCGGACGGCCCGTGAAACAAACTTTTGTAGCCGGGTTTCAGAATCCGATCCATTTCCCATTCGCCCATCAGGGTGTGCTGGTGGTTGATCCAGGTTTCAATTTCCTCAATCTGGGTCATCACATCATGACTCAAAATCAGGTCGGCCCATTCCATCTTTGTGGTGAGCAGCTTGGCCGGGAACTCCGGGCTGAAATTTGGCTTTCGGGCTTCACCCAGCGTAAACAAATCAAGCACTTCCTGCGAAATATTGATCGCACCACTCAACGCAGGCTCATCTTTGCCAATCTCTTCGAGCCAAAGAATGTTTTCGCGGCTGAAACGATGCAGCCCGTCAAAGCAGCGTTGCAACGAAAACCGCTTGCTCAAATCGTTTCCTGCCAAAATAAACATCGCCGTTTCACCGGTCGGGATAAAGCCATTGTGATTCTTCCCCGCTTTTCCCCCGAATTCGGTGTAAACCTGGTTGGTATTCTCATTTTTCACCAAAAAGAGATCAAGCAACTCCGGCTTTACATGGGGAACCAGAGCCAAAGCCAGTAAAAACCGTTCCTCAAAATCGAACTGATTCTTTTTGACAAACGCTGCGAAAGATGAAACACTGCCATTATGGTACGGTGGCTCGATCTCGTAAACGCTGCTGTATTTCGTTTCCTTTTGTACATTCAAAAGCGAGCGTGTTCGAAGAATCTCCCTAAACCAGGCAATTTCACGCTCAATATCAGCGGCATTGGATGCTATTTTTTTTTGGTCTACCATTCAACATGAAGTATTTGTTCGTTCCACGGCAGTTTGATGATTGAGATTCCCCACGGGAGTTTTTCCAGCATCACATCAAAGGTGTTCCGTTCAACCAGCAAACTCCGGCCCTGCCCGCTTTGCTTCAGAATTCCTTCCCGTTTCAAAAAAGTCTCACGAAGCGCGTCCGGATTTTGCGTTTTCAATGCCGACCACCGCTCCAAAACGGTTTTGATCAGATGCAGACATTCCTCTTTTTCGCCAGCGCTGAACTCAACTCTTGATGGAATTGGCTCTGACTTATCCAGTCCACAAAGCATTTTATTCAGCGATAACTCAAATTCGGGCGTTTCCTCCAGCCCCGAAACAATGAACTGTAGCAGATGAACAGCCTTTTGTGCGTGTTTCAAACTCAAAAACTGCTGGTGTTCATCCAGTAATTTCAGGCCGTTAAAAAAGAAAGGCAGAAACGGATGTAGAATCACCAAACCGGCATTCGAAATAGGAAATTCAGTCTGCTTTTCCGAGTTTCGCTGAGGTACTTTTCCCTCAACTTCAGCCTTGGAATTTGCAATTACTCGGCCATCATAAACTTCTGATAAAATCAACTTGACGCGCTCCAAATCTTTTAGTGTGACGTCAACTCCTGCTTCGTCAAACCAATTCATTAAATCGACCAAAATCTCCCGCCACTCTTTGGGAACCGACGAGTCTTCAACCAACTTCCGTCGATACGCCGAAATCAGTTCTGTAATTAACTCAACAACAGCCCTTTTCAACGCAAGAACAAAGTCTGTAGGCGACGCTTGAATGGAGTATTGCAATGTATCCGCCAACGTGTCTTTTGCCTGATCTTCAGAAAGTCCCTGTAAACATTCGCCTAATAAATTCTTTAAAACGGAAGTTACCGACGCTTCCACCTGACGATCTCCACCTACTGCAAAGACCTGAAGCAAAATTTCAGTTGAACGGAGCTTCAACTCTTTTTGAAAAGTAGCTGTTGAATTTGCAGCAACTAAGCCGTTGAGCATTCGTTGAAACTGCTCTACCAGCTTCGGATCCAAACGAATCAAAAGAGCAATCAACTGCGAATGATTCAATTGATAAATCAAACGGCGACGAACAGCGGTAGTTTTCATTTCCGGAATTAATACTTGCCGCAAGGCCTCCCGGTCGAATTTCAACACCTGTTGAAGAAGCGCCAACAACTCGTTGCCTGTTTCTTTTCGGTGCCACCACGGCCAATTTCCGGTTCTCAGGAAATAGACAAAAGTTTCCAAAGCGTCGCCCTGTTTCGAAACCCGACGTACAGCATCAGACCTGGTGTTGTCGGCCCTGCTCGTATCTCTATTTACTACCAAATTCTCGCCAGATCTGATTTGTTTTTTCAATGCTTCTGAAGCCTTCTGAAGAACCTGATCAACGATTTTTTGCTCCAGATCTTTTTCTTCAATCGCTCCCAAATCGAGCACCAATTGATCAATCCGTACGGTCTCATCTGACTCGACCAAAGACGAAAAAAGCTTTTCCAGTGCCGGATTGATTTTATCTTTCACCAGGCTTGCCACCCGATCCTGAACAGCCAATGCCTGACTTTGATCCGAAACAGTCACTTCCAGAATCTCGCGATTGATGATATGTTTTTGTGTGCCCATCTACTAATTTTTAGTTGCTTCCAAAACAATGCTGTGCCTGGTAGTTGGCCAGTATTTCCTTCATGTCTGTTGCATCCATCAAATCTCCGGAAATGTCGGGAGTGATAATTTGAAGCAGCGGGAAAATCCATTCCATCCGTACCAGGAAATCCATCTCCTGCGGGCTGAAACCCCGATTACTTTTCAGGTAGGCAAGCAAGGTTGCAATCGGGTCTTGCCCGGGATCGAGAATGATCATAGCCAGGAAGCGCATTACCCGCTCAGTACCCCATTTCAACAGGATGTCGCGGCCAAAGCATTCGGTGGTAGCAGCCTGTGCACCGCCGCAATTCGCTTTCTGGTATTCTAAAATTAGTTGACCGCGTTCATCGTAAGTCGTATTCGGAGTAGTCGGGAGCCCCAGGCAGTTCACCAATCTTGTCCTGGCTTCATTGCCTTCCAGCGTTCCTCCGCGAATCTCGTCCTCGGTAAACCCAGCTGTCGATCGAAGACTATCCAACAGCAATTGGAAAATATCGTCGCCATCACTAACTTTTATGTCTCTTCGCTTCAGTGCGTCCTGAACAAACTCAATTCCCCAGCACTGCAAAATAGGAATGGTATAGCAAGCCTGCGATTCTGAATCGGGGCTCTTCACCCGAATCGTCACTTTGGCTTTGTCCGACAGTCCATTAGTCTTGTTGGTTATCGTGTAGCTGAACGTATCTACACCTGAAAACTCTTCTTTCGGTTGGTAGGTCAAAGGCCCCGATTCTGAGTTTTGGCTGATTTCTCCACCAAATTCAGATGTTTTTTCAGCTTCGATCACAAACTCGTCTTTGCCTAGTTGGTAATCGTTGATCGAAACATCAATATCAACCGGAATTCCAATCGTTGTAACCGCATAATCCGGACGGGCAAATGGTTTCAGATTCTGAATAAAACTACCGTCGTCGCACATCGGAACACAATTGTCCTTTCCGCAACAGATGTACGGCAACGTGAAATCGGCGATGACACTGTTATCTTCCGAATTCCGATACACCAGAATGAACGTTCCGCCCTTGCGAACGCCTGCCTGGTGCTCGACTCCGGGATGTTTCTGAATGAATCCGGAAAAGACTTGTGTCTCTTTTTGCAAATAGAACTCTCGCCGTTTAAAGGCATAGTAGATTCGGTAGAATTTCAGGAAGAACAGCAAATCAACGAACTTGTGCGCTAAAGGGAACAAGCGTTGAATCATTCCATTTATCAGCGGGATTTGTTCCTTTTCATCGCCTTTTTTGATCGAAATTTCATTCAGCAAATCCTGATCAACCAGGAAAAAGTCGATGATGTATTGCAAGATCTTCTTGTAAGTATCCCGAAACTTCTCAAAATCAAAATCCTCCAAGCATTCGGTCAGAACGTCACAGAGTCGCAGCAACATGTCCAGCAATTCTTTGATGTGCTGCAGAATTTCCTTCGCTTCCCCATTATTATCACCATCGAACAAACTGTCCTGATTTTGCTCCACATATTTGTAAAGCACTTCCAAATCGCGAATGACGCTGCACAATCCGAAACGCGCAAAGCGGTACTCTTCCTGTAAATCCTCGAAACCGCAACTGTAATCCAGGGCCAGCTTCCCGGCCGTGGCATCCAACTGCAACGAAATCAAGTCGAAAGGCAGATTGAATTGCTTCTTCAGTTCCGTAATCGTACTGATCGCATCGGTGACACTTTTGTTGATGTAGCCTTCAATCCTGAAAAACGAGTAATCCTGCAAATCGTAGTAAAGCGGGGTAAAAAGTTTGCTTTCCCGCACACTTTGGTCAGCCGACTGATCCTCATAATTCAACACCAAACCATCTTCTTCAAACGGGCATTTTCGGCTCACATCAAAATTCCAATAGTCCATCAAGCCACCTAAGGCCGGATAGAAACTTTCCACATTCAGATCGTAGTACCAGGGAACCGAGCGACTGCTCAACGAACTGCGTTTCTCCAAACTTGGCGTAATTCGGATCGGATACGAGATTTTTCCCAGACCGTTGATTCGGGCGATATCAAAAGACTCGAGCATCAGTACCATGCGATTGTGCAGGCTGACGGTTTTCTTCAGCAACTGTTTTTGGTTATTGTAAATCGGTGGCTGTACAAAATGATGACGGTATTCCGACTGCTCGCAAAGCGAACTGTCATCGCCCAACGCGCGCCCGATCATCACGTGTTTCGGAAAGCGCGACATATCCGGTGTACATTCCGACATCAAATCGAAGGCGGCACTTTTGAACTCCCGGTAAGCCAAAATCAGATCGAGGAACAAATCGTAGACATACTGAACACCGAGATAATCATTGTAAGTCGGATCGGCATCTTCCAGGAAATTGTGGATGGCACCGATTTTATCCTGCAGCGGATTTGTTTCGAAGGGATTTTGCTCGTCATACGAATTCAGGAGTAATGGCCGGTAGATATTATAAGTCTCCGCAAGTGCCTCCATCAACGGATCGAATACAGCAAGTACAGCATCAGCGTACTGCTTCGAAAATTCCATGTAATCGGAAGAGTTTGCTGCGCCCGAGTCGAACAAAACACGAGGTAAATTGATGTTTGGCAGCTCATATTTTTCAGGGAAAACGGCATCCAATTTCCCGGTGTTGGTGCGATCCCAAACTTTTTGCAAATCGGCTGTACTGATCAGCAGCTTCCTGATTGTCAGGTTACGTTCTTTGCCCAACTCATCACAACTTTTGCCCAGGCAGGATTTCAGGTCTTTGTCAAAAATCTCGACAAAAAGCAACACAACCTTATTCGCTAAAAAAGTCTCGTCATTCAGCAGAACGACTTCCGGTCCGTCATCAGCTTCATCTGTCAACAGCTCGAAAAGCTCAACATCCTGCTTGTTCGACGCATCAACAAAAGGTTCGTAAATGGTTGTCGGCGGCAGTTGGTACGGCCGGTATTTAACGGTAACGCAATCGCCCAATGCAATCAGAAAACCTTCGGATGTGATGGCCGTTCCTTTCGAGACTGTCAATTCATTGGCCGTCGAATCGTAGCTCACATTCAGCCCGCAAACCACGCCCATTCCGATCAATCTGGCTCTGGTCAACCTCGTTTGCTGCTCCAGGTAGCCCACTAAACTGTTCATCTGCTTGCTGGTCAGCACCTGGTTACTTTCAAATACCGGATATGTATTGATAATCGTACTCATCGTTCTGTTTTTTAAGCGTTACCTAAAACCGAATTATCCAAAATAATGGCGTTTTCGAGCGTCTCGTCTACCGTACAATCATAGAGTGTTCCTGTCGGATATATATTTCTGAGGGTATTCAGGGTCTCAACCAACTGGCGTTGCGCCGCTGAAAGCTTGCCGAAGTCTTTCACCTTTCGGGCGTTTTCGAGCAGCCAGCGTTTGTAGTTGGTTTCGAAAGCTTCCATTTGCTCACAGCTGATCCAGCAAATTGAAAGGAAAACATGGGCGGGTGCCTCCAGCCGAATCTGACGTTCGAAGAAGCGCCGGAAGTCCTTGTTATCAAAGCGTCCCTGCCAGTGAGGCAAAATGACACTCGCCACACAAGTGTAGGGATCCTGAATCTGGCAGGCCTCGCACTTATCGTCATCCAGTACAATCGCCAGCAACTTGTCTTCAACTTCCGCCTCAACCCGGCTAATCACCAATTCCTGGTGTGTTCCCAAATCAGTCAAATCATCCACGAGGTAGCGCCCATCGTTCACTCCATCAGTTGATCCGCGAACTTCAACCAGATCGCCGGCTTTCAACTCAACTGACTCCGGATCGTTGATGGTTATCAACAGCGAAGCGGCAGAAACAGAAACTATTGGCGTTCCTTTCATGTAGGTCAATTTGCCATACGAATCGGAAAAAGGAATGTCAACCGGAATTTCTTCCGCTGTTTTCAGCTGCGTGCGATCAGTTCCGCCATTGTATTGTAGTCCCTTAACGTTGTATTTTCCATCGTTCCCGCCGGTCTCGCTGATCGTAAACTCGCTGGAAACAATCGTTGAATCGGAAGCATCCAGTTCACCGGAGATATTTCCTTCAACCCGGAACAGCTTCGTCGCCGAGCTTGCCGAGTAAATGGGCAATGTTTTGGGGAAGAAAAGGGACCCGTTATCGGTCAATCCCTCAGTCAGCGTTTCTTCATCGGCATCCACAAAATGGAGCCCCTTCACTTTGGGCCGAAGCAGAACATGCTCCAACACGTGCATCCCCTCGTGGCTGAAGAACACACTCCTGATGAAATCCACAAAAAGATCAACCGCCTTCAATTCGTAGCCGCCTTTAATTGTGATAGTGTTGCCGTCTACTTTGTTAATTTTAAATGACTTTGAATACGACATGGTACCGGTGTTATCATCAGCCGGAACTGATTCCTCAACCACGAGTTGGGTTTCGGAGCCATCAAATGCGACGGAATAGATCGTGTAGGTACCATCAACACTATCGGAACCGGAAACTGCAATTTGGTCTCCTGCATATAAAATTCCGATGAAGTCGAACGAAACAATGAACGTATTCTCCGACTTGTCGCTGCTGAACGCGAACGATTCGGCAATCACTAAATCGCCATTCGCTTGATTGGTGGGTAAAGCGCTACCAAGCGTTACCTCCACATCCGGCCCGTTTGCCGTGGCACCTGCAACCGCATAAATGCCATTGTTTGCAGTTGAATTCTGAACATGAATTGTTACTGACGGAAGATTGGCGATCTCGTCAGCCAAAATATCATTGAAATCGGCATCTTCACTTTCTGCCAAATCCTTGCCCGAGCTACCACCAATCCGGAAACGATAGGCACCACTATCGCTGCTAAAATAGTAGCTCCCCGACCTCGAAGCCCGGTAAATCAATTGCCAAAAGATCGCGTGCCGCGACGCTTCTGCCTTTGCCTCCATCTCGGCTTCGGTTTCGTTGTTATAGAGCAACTCACCCAGAGGAACATTGGCCGAAGGAATGGCCTCATCAACCACGATCTCAGTGGTTCCGCCAACGTCTGCTGCCAGTTGCACCGTGTAGGCGCCATCGTTGTCCTGAGAGTTTTCCACAACTAAACTGTCACCGCCATTCAGCTTCGCGGCAATATTCCCATCAATGATGATTTTCTTCGCCACAGTATCCACCGAAATGATATCCACCTGCGACTTGGGACTTCCCTCGAACGGATATTCGCCCGAAAGAACGAGATCTGCCGGATCGTAGCTCAGAGGCGCGCTGTACAGTTGATAGCTAATCGTTGCCACCGGTGGATCCGGAACCATGTCTACCTGAATATCATATTCCAAATAATTCGGGATCGGGCAAACCAGGTTGTTCCGGTTCGATTGCGGGTTATTGAAGTACTCATTTTCAAAAATCCCGATCAACTTTTCAATATCCTGTTCGGCAAGCCCGGCGGGATCATCATCGGGGTAATCATTTTTTACGCTTATTCCCGACGATTCTGCACCACAGTCCAATGCAAAATAATAATTCACTTCGTCTTCAGTCGCAATCCGGTAATTCTCCCGGAAGAGCCCCTGAACGATCAGGTGTTCAAGTGCCAGCTTCGCGTCATCTTCCACTTCAAACAGCTCATTGCTTTTGAGTAGAATTGTCGGCACGCTGTCGGAAACCTGGATTTGCCAGGCATCACCAACGGGAACAATTTCGAAATTGGAACTGAAAAACAAATCATCCGAATCCGCCTCATCAATCCCAACCAGAAAAGAAGCCCGCCGCCGCAATCCCGAGATATTCTCAGGACTCCAAATGCCACAGCGATCCTCGTAATTAAATCCGGTACCTCGCCGCGAACTGATTTGCGGGTAGGCATTCAGAAATTCCAGTTTGTCGGAAATCAGCTCATCCTGCCCCACCAACTCGCCCGACAATTTCATGGTGAGCAAGGCGTAATCCGTAAAACTTTCGGCAAAGCGCCCGATTAGGTGATCCAGAAATTTGTTTTTCCGGCGAAGAAAAAGCTGCTCGTCTTCGGCAATTTGGTTTAATGTCACCTCATGCCCGTCTTTGTCAATGTAAAGCGCATCAGCATTTGGCACCAAATCAAATAGTGGCTGTGTATAATAGGTACGATCGATGATGTAATTTCCAATCTCATCGCGCTCGGCGTTCATCGAAAACAAATCCTTGACATGCGCAAGCTGCGAGAAATAATTCGCCAGCAACTGATCGAAAATCATCAGGTAACCTTTCAAATGCAAGGCCTGTGCTTCGCGTCGATTCCTTGCATCCATATCACTGGCGTGCGTTGCAATACCTTCTTCGCCTATTCCGTAAATCAACGGAAATTCATTTTGAATGCTTTCGTAGCTGTCCACTTCCCGGTACTTGCCTTTGGGAACTTCAAAATCGAATACCTGGTTAAACTGTTTTGCGACAGGCTCTGCATTTTCCAATTCATCCATCCGTCTTTCAACTTTGCTGGCAGAGGCTCGGAACGGCAACTGATTTTTGTAGTAGGTTATTTTTGAATCCGCGACGCTCAGACGGGGCACATAATTTTGCTCGAACGCCAGCTGCAAACACCATTTCACACTTTTAGAAATGATACTGCCGTCTTCATTATCTAACGGAATATTGGCGATTTGAATGGACCGAACTGACACGACACCGGGAATGTCCATGATGATCTGAATGAGATCGGAGACGTGAATCACCTTCCGCCGGTCGGCCAGCTCCAACTCCGCATTATCGATAAAACCATGCTCAAGGGCCGGTCCTTCAAAGATTTGGTCAGCCGTCAGACATTTGGCTTCATCAGTTGTATAAAAGTAAAGCTGTTCTCCCTCGGTTAACAAAGCCGACGGCACTTCTTCATTCACCGAAATCTTTGTCTTTCCCGCACTTTCGTCGAATGAAATTGATTTAACCATGTAATCGCCATCGTTGCTTCGGGAACCGGAAATTGAAATCTTGTCGCCACTTTTTAGGAATTCATCCGGATTTCCTTCGATTCTGAAATAGCGTTGTTCCGTGTTGGTTTCCAGGATGCGGTATTCATGCCGGATTTTGCATTTTTCAAGCATTTCGTTGAGCTCATAAAAATGAACTGTTGGCGATAAAAACTTCGCGATCTCGTGAAACATTTTCGCTTGAAATTCTTCAACATTGGTTTCCGTTCCCAACTCAATATCAGCACACACTGCAATCTTTTCAACCTTCAATGCATTCAATCTGTAAAAATCTTCACACAGATTCCGGTTGGCGTGCAAACGTGCTTTCACCTCGTCGATGATTTCGAGAATCTTGGCCACCTTCTGCCGGTAAAAAATCAACATGCTTTCGGAACTGTAATACACGAAATCGTTGATTTGAGTCGCGATGTCCAGAAGCCCGGGAATGTCCACTACATCCGAAGCAGTCGTTATCGACCCGTTCAACCTCACCACCTTGTTGACTAATTCGTAGCCGATCGCGTAACCCAACGGCAGGTTTATGAACGTCAGTTTCAGATTCTGCACATGCGATCTGACGCTTAGCGGATCATCCCAATCAATCGCGTCGTTATCCCAAGGTGGAAATTCTACGGCAATCCGAATCGACAGGCCGTTCAGGTTCGTATCCGGCAAATGCTCTTCAATCGTCAAATCCCGGCTGAGTAAATTCTCGTTCAGATCGCCAAAAGCATCGCAGCTCTCAAATTCCAACAAAATATCGTAAAGGATACCGATTTCAAGAGGCGGCTGTTCGGTCTCGTCCGGTTTGGGAACGTAAAGCGGATCAGGATCGTAGTGCAGCGCACTCTCTTTTTGATGCACGTAGACCGGGATTTCATTCCGAGGCGCTTCTTCAATCCAGGCATTTTTCACCCCAACATGCAGACAAGTTTCATTCTCCGGATCGTAAACATCGACATCAATCATCAGCTTTCGATAGTCGTTAACGGTAACCGGCGAGTTTGGAAGTATTTCGCGGGCGGTGAAAAAATTTCGAATGTCATCCGGAACGGATGAATCTGCAGCCAGTAAATCCTGAACCGGATAGCCGGCACGGTAACCCAGTTCGGTTATCGCATAACACAACACCTCGAGGATTGTGACGCCGGGATCGTGAATATTGTAGTCGGTCCATATTTTCCCGGCCAGTTTTTGAATGTACTGAATTCCTTCTTCCCTCAAAAAATCGTATTGCAGACTTTTCGATTCCGGTGTTTTCCGTGATATGGTAATTGGTTCTGACATTCAAGTTTATATTAATTGCACGGACAATCGTCCGATGCGGCTATTTTATTGGTTATAATTTCGTTATTGGGGCATTCACAGGCACCTTCCGCCTCAATAACTGTAATTAGATGGCTTACTGAGGAAACTAATACTGAAGCGGAAGTTGAAGCAACAGCCTCGTCCACATCCAGCGTCGGATCATTGATTGGGTCGTCAGGAACGATGTGAAACATTTCGAAACAGGTGATGTAGTCCACGTACGACTGTTCTTCCACAAAATTCAGGATCACTGACTTGTGAATTTTTCCGCCAAACACAATGTCTGATCCACTTTCGAATGCCCAAGGCGAAAGGTATTTGATGATGGCCTCCTCCAGCTTAACCTGGTAAATTCCAAGATCGATACCCGGCTGAAACTTCACTTTGAACGTCACTTTCACTTCCTCGAAAATCGGGTTGTGCACATGCACTCGGATGAACGGTGAACGCAACGAACCGATGAGTTCGTCAATGTCGGAAAGCGTCACCAAACTGGTGCGCGGCTTCAGCGGATTGACCGCATTTTTATTCCGAACATTGGAAACGACAATGAGGCTGACATGCCTGGGTGAAGCTTCATTGATACTGGTGTAGGTACCTTCAAAACGCGTGTGATTTAAACACTTCACTTTATAAACCGACGGGAAGTTCTGCAAAATGATCCGTTCGTAGTCCCAGATGGTAATCGACCGGTTCTTGTGTCTCAGCCGCTCGCTGACACGGGTATAAAAATCGTTACTCGCTTCCTTAACCTTTCCACCAAAGGAGGTGAAAGGCTGATCAATCTTCTTGATAGCTGAATCGGCAACCAGCATTTTGGAGATCGTCTTCCCGGGCAATGGCTTGCTCAAATAATTCGGATCGTTACTATTGTTGGCAAAAACAACTTTCGCGGCCTGACACTTCACATCAATCAGCTGCGGAATACCAAACGAATCGGCAGTCACCGACGCCCGAATCCAGTGAAGCCCTGTTGGTAAAATCGTATTTTTGGTGCAGGCCTCCGACGGCATGCTGAACTTCACCACGCCAGTCGTAATCAGCCCTTTTGTGGTATCTGAAAGAATGTTCTGCTGCGGAAAAGGCTTCCACTCGTTGCAAGCCAGGTAACTCCATTTTACCTCTGGCGGCGCAAGATCAGGATCAGATGTCCCCTCAGAAACCTGAAATAAAATGGCCAGATTCTGTGGCGGGTTCAGGTCTTTCAGCCCGAGGTACAATTCACCTTCGTTTGCATATTGAGGCAGCAAATAATTGGATGAAGCTGACGTTTTTACCTCTACGACTCCCATAGCATGAATGTGGAAAAACTGCTCCACCCGATCTTCATATTCTTCTGCTGAGAGCTTCTGCGTCTTGATCTTTTCCCCGGAAACATAGTTCAGCGACAGTTCTTCAATCTCTGGCGTGTACGGCTCCTTGGGAAGTTGATCGGTGTAATCGGTCGGAGGCTCCGTAGACGGCGGATTTAGCGCCACCAACACCCGTTTGGTGTAGGCAGTGGGATATTCTTTGTGCCCAAAGTCGGTTCCTTTCAAGCTGAGTCGAAGAAAACCCTTTCGGCTGTTTTGATTGAATTCATCAAATGGCTTCATACCCTCGTCCCGCTCCACCGAGGCAAGCACACTGGTCGGTGCTTCATCAGCCGGTTCATCGTTCGAAAAATTGATCTCATGATCTTCTTTCAATTTGGAGCCCGGACCAGCCGAAAACAGGGTATCATAAACCGGCGTAATAGACTTCCAGCTCTTCTTGTCCTGAAGATAGGTTTCGGCCCGGAATGATGAATTTGTGCGGGCTGGCGAATTGGGATAGTAATTGGCATAATGCCCGGTGAAGCCGTTACTCAAATCCGGTAATCCCGACCACTTGATATGGAGCGTCAATTGATTCAGCGATTTCTGAAAGACTTCCCAACTGCCGATGTAAAAGTTCGATCCGATTATCGGACGGTTGCCAAAAGGCTGGAACGGTTTGCCCGGATCGAGCACCGACTGGTCATTCTGGATAATCAGATTTTTAACTTCCCGAACATCAGCGACCAGATCAACACTTCCGATTTTCAGGTCTTTCAGAAATTTATAAATAAACGGATTTCCTTTGCTGGCCGGGTTCAAAATCACCTTGACCACAGGCCATTTCGTTTGAATCGGGTCGAGCAACACTTCCCCGTTGTACGCCACTATTGCTTCCTGATCTTTGGTGATCGTTCGCTTGATAATGATGCGTTTTTTTAGTTTATCGACTTTCGTGCTGTGAACCGGATCACCGAAACTGTAAATCAGGTCATTGATCTTGTCCGAGCCGACGTATTTCACGGCTTTCACCTGATCGAGGGTTCGAAATCTCTTGCCGGGCAACTTATTACGTTCCGAAATGATGCGCGCGGCAACAGTCATGCCGATATCGTAGTCGCGGGTATTGTCGCCAAAACCGGTTGTGGGATCATCAAAAACGGGACCTTCAACGGGCTCAACACCTGCAATGTCTGCCGCTGTTTTCGCATTGTTCAAAAAATCGAGGATGCGCATTTCCACAATCGGATCGAGCATTCCGGGCTCGGCGTGTTCCCAAATCGGTTCGATCCATTTTTCCTCACCACTGAATTTCAGCCGGAACGCATCGTAAAGCATGTCGTTTGTCAATCCATTCAACAAAGTCGGCGAACTCGAAAAATTCAAATAGATCGTTACAATTCGTTCGCCTTCGCCTAAAAATAAGTTTGGAGAAGCGATTGCAAAGCCGATTTCGGCTAAATCGCGATCAGCCACGGTCGCAGCGTCAGTTCCCGAATTGATATCAGGAAACTGAATTCCGCCAAAGGTTCGCCAGCTCTGATCGTCGTTGGTAATCTCCGCTCCTTTGCCATCTTCCGATTTCGCTTGAGGCGACAAGTAAAAACGATAGTCGTTTCCCGGATTTGGTGTCAGGCCGGAGAAAAGATCATATTTATTGAAGAACAGTGCTTTGACGTCCGCGATGGTTGCCCTGTTTAGCGAACTTTCATTTTCCAGCTCATAAACGACGTTCTTACCAAGTTCATCTTTACCCGCTTTAAACGCAGTGCCCTTCTCTAGCAAATGGGTTGAAACATGTTTGGCTAGCTCAAAAATGAGGTAAACCTGGTCGGGTACCTCCGGCTTTTCCGTCAGGTGCAAAACATCGCGGTAATAAAAATCGAGGTGTTTCTTCGTAATCTTGTTGATATCGTCCTGCGCGTATTTGAAGAGTTTGAGAAAAGCAGTAAAAAGCGCAAAATGCGGCGAATTGTGCTGACTTTCAGAATTAATATTTTGGTCGAAGAAACCAAACCAGTCGCCATCTTTAGTGTTGTTCAAATTAAAATAGGAAATCTCGCGGGCAAATTCTTTGGCAAAAGCTTTCAAATCGTCCATGCTCCGCTCGTCAACAGCAACATAACCGGGCAACAAGGTTTTCAAAACTCGTTGCGTTTGGCTGGTGCCGTCGCGCTGCAGTGGATTTTTTGAATTGCAATTGATCGCCATGATTTCGCTTTTATTGAGCTATGTCCGTTCCTTCATTTAAATAATAGGGGTACACAATATTGCGCCGGTTGTTGGTGGCAATGACCGTATAATCGATCCGGATCTCCACCATACCGTTTTCTGCATCGAGCTTAAAGTTGACGTCGTCGACTTTCACGCGGGGTTCGAAAAAGAGAATCGCCTTTTCGATTCGGGCAGTCATGCGTTGAGCAACGGAAACCGACAGACGTTCGAACAGGAGCTCATCCATATTGGCTCCGTAATCGGGTTGCATCACCCGCTCGCCTTTCGCGGTTGACAATAAAATGATGAGACTTTGCCGGATATCTTCCTCGTTATCGACCATGTCCACGCCATAACCGCCACGTGAAAAAGCTGGTGGAAACGACCATCCCCGGCCTAAAAAAGTGTTTTCTTCAACTTTAATTCTTGCCATTTTTTTCCGTTTAAAATTTCGTCAACCAATGATTACCGTTGGCTCCCCAACCGCTGCAGTAGCTCCGCAAATGCAGGTATCGCCAACCCGGATTGCCGGTTTGCCACCGATCAAAACGGTCGCACTTCCCATCGGGAAAGGACTCACGGTAGGTTGATGCACATTCGGCGGCAGCGAGCAAATATGGTTATCGCCCATTACCGCTGCGGGCATTCCGCCAATCAACACCGTCGGGTCACCGGGACCGATAATGGTTCCGCCATGGGTTGTCGTATCTGTCATTCTTGCTGCTGCCGGCATATTCTTTTAGTTTATCATGACTATTGAACCTTTCACTACGGTTTGACCGCTCGACGACAACTCGGCACCGGCGCTGCCTTCGGCCTTCAGTTGCGCCTGCGATTTGAGGTTGATGTTCACCCCTTCGAGGTTGATATCGCCACTTGCTTTAATCTTGATATCCGCTGCACTTTCGAGCGTGACGCCATCCGACGAGAGCGTAAACTTGTTTTTGTTTTCGTCCTCAATGTTGATGGATCCCTCATCGTCACTAACAACGATGGTATTCCCATTGGGCGTTTCGATGGTCACACTCACTTTATCATCATCAAAAAGGAACTTCATCCCACTACGGGTAACCACGCCTTTTTGCGTATTTTCTTCTTCGGGCGGTAAAGGCGATGCTTTGGCACTGCTAAACAACGAGCCCAGGATGACCGGGTCGCGCGGGTCGTCATTCAAAAAGCCAACAATCACCTCATCTTCAATCTCAGGCCGGAAAACCCAGCCCCGATCCTGCGCGGCATTCAGTGTTGCGAGCCGTGCCCATACGCCCTCGTTTTCGCTGTCGATAATCGGCAGACGTACTTTGATGCGTTCTTCTCCGTCGGGGTCTTCGTGAATATTGGTGACCACGCCTATCTGCAGGCCGTTGACCGAAGGAATCAACCCGCCAGCCGGCTTATCAACGATATCGTTGTATAAATTGACAAACCAATCTTTTTGCAGGCCAAACTCAATTTCGGTGAACCAATCGGAATCGTTTGTTACGCGGTGAGAAACCGAAGAAACAAATGCCGGCCCGTTCATCCGGTCGCCGAAACCAGCCAATTGAATCACATGTCCCGGTTTGATGTCGCTGAACCCTTGGATCTTGACGGTTCCGCGAATCTTGGCCAGTCGGCTTCTCAACAGTTGAGCATCCGACCAGGCTTTCAACTCTGCATCTTTTACTCGCCCCGAATGTTTCAAGAGAAACTCCTCCGGACCTGCAACTGAGGCCAAATCCGAGGTTGCTAAATTTCCCTGTTCCGGCAAGCCGGGATCATCACCTTCCCCCTCAACAATCTCCTGGTTAGCCAAATCCCAGGCACTGCTTTTGACCGCCGCAAACTGGTCTCGGGCGTCCAAACCTGCTTCGAACTCGTACACATTATAGCCGTAGGCCAGTTCCACAATCGGGTCTGCAGCAAGATCCGGCGCTTTCACCGCAACTTTGCCATCATCAACCAGAACCAGTTTTCCATTCACCTCGGCGCGGGTCATCATGAAATCCCAATCGGTTGCATGATGCTGCACCAGGCTGGCGTGTGTTACCGTCGTACTTTCAACATTCGCATCGAAACCGTATCCGGAGATCAATTCTTCAATCATGTCGCTGTCGGTCAATTCAGCAAAATATTTGCTTTTGCGCCCAATGGTCATCTTGATGGCCGCGTCCTTCAGTTCCAAAATGAGATAGCCCGAGCGGCCTTTTCGCGCCTGAATGCTGTGTTTGGTAATGATGCCTTTGAAAATGGTATCTTCATCGGAGTGATAACCAGCCTTGATTTCGATTTCGTTACCCGGCAAAAACAGGTTGCCACTGCTCAATTCGAAGGTCTCGCGCGAAACGCTTCCGTCGAAAAGGACAACCCGGGCAGTCGGAATACGATTGACCGATTTGACAACCCAAATGCTCTCAATCCCCACATCTCCACCAACCACTTCCCCGTTCGAAAGAATCGTAAAAGTGGCCAGGTCGGTTTCTGCTTGTGTCGGTATCGTTCTTATAACTGGCATCTTACTTCTTATTAATAGGTGGCAACACCAGCTGTTGACCGGGTGTCAACCGCCGAATGTTGTTGATATCGTTCACGCGAGCGATCTCCAGGTAAAGCGACGAATCGCCATAAACTTTTTGTGCGATCAACGGCAGCGTCTCTCCGGCCTTCACCAGCCGAAAGTGGGTCAAATCGGGAGAAGATCTCCGGGCCAGGGCCGCTTGTTCTTCCCGTGAAACAGTCTGCTTGAACGTGGCATTGATTGTGGCACGCAACGGTGCTCCCGATGAATGAAACAGTTTGTAGGTCACCGTCGCCCGCTCCATCACCCCGTAAAAGTGGAAAGTTCCCCAGCTCAACTCCAGGTGATTGGTCCGGTGCTCTTCGCCCACATACAACTGGGTGATATTCATAAAAGCATCAATCTGTTCCTTGACGTATCCAACGCCGCCGACTGCAGGATTCAGATCGACGGCCGTGCTTCCAACACCGGAAACTCCGGTTCCGTCGAACAGAAAATCGAAGGAAACGGAGCTTGATGGTTGCCCTTGAAACGACTGTGTGTCGGCCGTTCCACCAATCGCCCGCTGCGGTGCATACTCGGTTCCGAAACTCTCACTGAAAGTGTTCGGATTGTACATCACTGAAAAAGTCTCACCTGTCTGATTCTGAAAATTCTCGTCAGAATAAGCGATGATCGTCAGTTTTGCCACTTCCGCCAGCCCGTCAAACAGATTGAGTAATCCCATCAGCGTTCGTTTTTATCTTTTATCAGTTGCATCAGCATATCGACTTTTTCGGCAAATCGATCCTGCTTTTCACGATTTATTTCCGGCATGGGCGACTTTTGCTCCTTTGAAGCCGAGTCGTCGACAATCGCCCGAATAATCAGTTCTTTTATTTCAATCGGCATTGTTTGTTTTTAGAAGAGTGAAGTCACATCCAGGCGCCTGAAATACTGGTAGGCGAATTCGATGTTCTCGATGACAATAGTCGCTTCCTGGGCGTTGAAATCGGAAATGTCCCATTTCACCGGCCAGGCTTTGATAAAGTTCCATCCCTGAATCGGAATGTGATCTCCGTTGAGCAGGATCACAGTCATGTCGTGTGGCTCGAAAGCGTAACTCTCCACCGAATCTTTAAACCATTGCATCAGCTGCGATCCGACCAGCATGCCGCGCTTCAACACCAAATTGGGGTAGCTAACCGGGTTCGGAAGTTTGTGTTTGAAACGGTTCTCCCCGCCTTCATGATATTCTTCCACGGTCACCTCGGCATTGATTCCGGAAACGGATTGAAAGCCGATATCCGGAATTCCCGGGTACTTGAGCAGCAGCCCTTCGAACCGAACAATGAAATGAAAACCAACCGGTGGATAGAAAAGTGCCATAGTAATTAAGCTTCGTTTTACGAGAATTCAATCGTCAACCCTTCGTGGCAAAGCTCAATGCTTTCGATCGCCACTTCGTTGCCGGTCGAGTTCAGTGACGGCCCGTCAACTTTACACGGATAAGCGTCCTTGACCTTCCAGGCAACAACCGGAGCGTGCTCCTCGTTGAGCAGCGAAATTGTCAAATCGCGCCGTTCAATTTTATTAAGTTTGACTGTGTTTAGCCACTGGAAGAACTCGTTGTCGCCCTGAAAAACACCTCGCTTCAGCGTAATATTTGAATACTGCGGAATGCCAGGCATCTTGGTTACCTGATATTCGAGTGAGCTACCTTCGCGGTAATCGATATTTTGAAGCTCGACGGTCAACCCGGACACTTCGGTGAAGCCGATTCTGTTTCCACCCCATTCAACCTGGAAGTGAAAAACGCTAACTGGATAGTTAATAGCCATATCGTTTAGTTTTTAAGTATTAAAGTATTAAGATTCCTGCATTTTGTGCGAGAATTTCAAAATGATGAATTCCGCCGGACGAACAGCAGCCATTCCGATTTCAATAATCATCCGTCCTTCGAGGATGTCGATGGCCGTCATGGTTTCACCCAAGCCAACTTTCACGAAAAAGGCTTCGTTGGGTTTGGCGCCAGCCAAAGCGCCGTCTCGCCAAAGTGTGGTCAGAAAGTTCTCGATCATCGTCTTGGTTCGCAGCCAGGTATTTGCGTCATTCGGCTCGAAGACCACAAATTCGGTTGCCTTTTTCACCGATTCCTCAATGAAAATATACAGTCGGCGAACCGGCACGTAGCGCCATTCGTTGTCGTTTCCCGCCAACGTTCGTGATCCCCAGACCAGTGTTCCTTTGCCCGCAAATACGCGGATGGCATTGATGGACTTACCGGTTGAAGCATCTACATTCAGCGCTTCCTGTTCCTGGTGCGTAATCTTGGTAACCGGACCAACAACCGACCGCACACCCACATTGGCAGGCGCTTTCCACACACCGCGATCCCGGTCAACGCGAGCGTAAATTCCGGCTACTGCTCCGCAGGGAGAAAGCACAACGCGTTTCTTGGCAATCTCGGCCAAAATGGTTCGGTACAAACTAGGCTCACTAGAAGCGAGCGTTGCCAGGCTTGTACCGGTCAAATCAGCGATGGCACCACCACCAGTTTGATTGTGTGTATTAATCTCGACCGCAGTCTCGTCAAATCCGTAATTCAATGTGGTTTCGAGGAAGGGATAATAGGAAGCTCCATACTTCAGGTAGTCGTTACCAAGTGATCCGCGATAAGCTGTTGCATCGTCGCCGTACATATCAGCAATCGTAAAGCGATCCTGTAGTTTGTTGCAATGGGTCAGCGACGCCTGGATGACCTGCCCGTATTCGCCGACATTACCCAGCGAAACGGCATCAGGAAAAACCAACAACGTAGGTTCGTCCACCGTTTCCAGCAATGCAATACGATCACTGAGAACCGATTGCGACACACCCGACGAATAATCGCCAACCGACAGGATGTAACAATCTCCGCCACCGTTATTGAAAAACATTTGCAGCTGGTAGTACATCTTGAATTCAGAAACCGAAGGAACAGCAACTGTCACCGAACGGTCGGTCACTTCGTTGCTTGAATTGACTGTGTCGTTCAGCGTAACCACGATGTCCTCGTTGTTGGGGCCGCCAAATATTTCGGCATATTCCAACAGCGAAGAAATTCGGATTGCCTTTCCGGTCACCCCAACACCATCCTGCACAGCCACCGCCGTGTAACCGATGAAGGCCGGTATCGCCGTTTCAACCCCGGCGACAGACGCCGGTAAAGTGGAAATCTCTTCGATATAAACTCCCGGAGTTTTATAAATTGCCATAAGTCTGATTTTTTAGATTATCGTGATTCGTGTTAGGATTCCTGAAGTTTGTGCGAGAATTTCAGGATAATAAATTCGGCCGGTCGAACTGCAGCCATGCCGATCTCAATGTTCATGCGGCCTTCCAGAATGTCGAGTGCGGTCATCGTTTCACCAAGGCCAACTTTCACGAAGAAGGCTTCTTCGGGTTTGGCACCGGCTAAAGCACCATCGCGCCACAAACCGGACAGGAAGTTTTCGATCATCGTTTTAGTTCGAAGCCAGGTTTTCGCGTCATTTGGTTCGAAGACCACGAACTCGGTTGCTTTTTTCACCGACTCCTCCACAAAAATGAAAAACCGCCGAACAGGAACGTAGCGCCACTCATTATCGTTGCCCGCCAGCGTTCGTGCCCCCCAAACGATGATTCCTTTTCCTGAAAAATTACGAATGACATTGATCGACTTGCCGGAAGTGGCATCCACATTCAGGTTCATCTGCTGCTCGTTGGTCACCAAAACCGTTGGATTTTTCACCATTCGCAGACTGACATTTGCCGGCGCCTTCCAGACCCCGCGATTGTTATCGACTCGTGCGTACACTCCGGCCATCGTTGCTGATGGATAGAGGGTTATTTCAAATTTCTTTTTAATGGTTTTGACAATGTTGTTGTAGAGCGTTTTATCCGCTGTTAGTCCATCCGATCCGCCAGCCAGCGTCGCACCTGAAAGGGTTATTCCGTTACCAGTGCCACTATCCGTGTAAACCAAAGCAATGCTGTTTCCGGCGTCACCTGATGTTGCCGTAATGGTGATCACATTGGCTGCAACCTCCGCGGTGTAATCCGCATCGCCCAAGACAACAATCGCTGCGTGGATGGACGCTGCCGCATCGTCGTTGGAAGCCCCGGCTTGCCAATCCAGTGCGGCTCCTTCTGTTATTGCCTGTCCGTTAATCGTGATGATATCGTCAGCCAGTACATTAAAATCAGTGACGGTAATTGTTCCGGTTGCAGCAACAGCAGCAGCACCTCCGACCAAAACATCGGCCAAAGTATTTCCACCGGTAAAGGTTCCTCCGGTCCGACTGTCTGTGACCGCCACACCCGAGTTTTCGAAGTTTAGACTTATTGTTGTTTTCAGCGACGGATAATACGAAGCTCCGTATTTCAGGTAATCAGGCCCAACATCAGCCCGAAATCCAATTCCGTCGGCATCAGCTGTTCCTCCCAATACGGACACATCCATAATGGCAAAGCGATCCTGCAACTTGTTACACTGCGTCAGCATATCGTCGTTGATGGTTTTCCGGTTCGAAGGGCTCAACACAACTGCTTCCGGCACAACCAACAAGGTTACTTCGTCTTCCTTTTCAACAGCGGTCACGCCTGCCTGCAACTCGCCCACGCTCACCAAAGTGCCCGGATCAGCCGGTACCGGCAAGGCCGCGTAAGTGCCAACCGATACGATATAGCAAGGCCCACCGCCGTTGGCAAAATACATTTGAAGGTTATAGTAAAGCGTATAAGGCGACAAAGCCGTTGCCGCCGCAACAGCAATCGTCGTATTTGCTTCTGTTACATCAGGGCCTGTGAGTGTAGCGACCAAACTTTCATCGAAAGCTCCGCCAAAGATCTCTTCAAACTCGAGCATCGAAGTAACACGAACCGGTTTATTTGCCGGCAGCGTTTCCCCGTCCTTCTCGCGTTTTTCCGTGTAACCGATGAATGCGGGAATCGCCGTGGCGACCGGAGCTACCGAAGCCGGTAACTTCGATATTTCTTCAACATATACACCGGGTGTTTTGTAAATGGCCATAATCGTTCGCTTTAATTATTTTATTTCATCTGTTTTATATGTAGAGGTAGACTTCTGATTCGGGATTGCCGCTGACCTGCTTCATTGCGCCACCAGGAGCAGGATTTGGCAGATTGGCTACGAGTATTTGATTTCCGGGTGCTCTCCGAAGCTGAAGACTGGTTTTAGGTATTTCGAAAAAAGGAATTCCCTGGGTCGACTGAAATACCAGGGCCTGCTGGTCGTTAACCTGAATATCATATTTCAATACCGAGGCTGAGGCATTTACAGCTCCGGTTCCATTGATCGCCAAACGCAAAGAATTAGCTGTATCCGCAGGCGATGCCCCCTTCGTAAAATCAGTTCCTTCAGTGAAATCAGTTCCTTCAATTGAAATTGTATACCCTGTTGCGGCATTGTTCACAATCGTAATTGTGCCGGTTGCAGCTACTCCTGTTTGACCGCCGGACAAACTTTCGCCGGACAAAATAACAGCAGGAAACTCTTCCACTCCGCTGTAACTCATACCTATTGAATTTCCTGCTGGTCCTGTTGCATCAGCTGCAATTTTCAGGCTTGCGTAAGCACGGCTAAATTGATTTATGCTGTAAGGGGTTCCCGTAGTGGCCCCGTTGTCGTTTATTGAAATGGTATCGGAATTGAAATCGATGTTCGAGCATTTGTTGACCACAAAATATTTCCACACGGTGCTGGCACGCCGAAACTGTAGCCGATATTCCTCCGTCGGCCCATACAGATGCCCGCTTCCGGTTTCGTAGACCAGTTCGACCACACCCAAAATCTGCTGCCGGGCCAAACTGTCATCCACATAAATTTTTTCCTGCAACAGCGTCGTTGTTCCGGCCTGATCCAAAACTGTAATTGTATATCTGCCACTGATCTTGCTTCTCAAATCAACTTGAACGTTAAATTCATTAACCGAAGAAATCGTCAAATTCAGCGTAATAGGAAAAGGAACGCCGTCGGTGTCCTTCCCAACAGAAACGGGTGTACCTGCCGAATCGGTAACCTGAAATTTGACCACTGCCGGATTTCCGCTGACCCGAAAGGCGTAAGTAAATAGCTTGGCCCGAAGCGAATCCAGTAGACTGTGCCCGATGATCTCAGGATTGGCTGAATTCGACGAAGCTGCCACCGGCGAGTTTGTCAGGTAAAGGATTTTGCCGGAACTGTATTTTCGGCCGGGCGATTCATCCAATTGGGTCAAATTCAGGAAAGCAGGCAAATTAGTACATCTCAATGCAAATACGAAATGCTGATTCCCGGGCAACTCAACCAGAGGAGAAATACCATCTTCTACAGCCCGGTACAAAACAGTAATCCCGTGCGGAAGCCGCTTGAACAGCATCTTACCATTTTGCAGCAATCGCGCTGTTTCAGCCGTCGGGTCCAGGCGCACAAAACGATCCTGCCCGTCTTTGAAATATTCGTGCGCTACGTTTAGGTTGAAAAGTCGATGGTAGTTAATGTTCATTGGCTCTTGGTTTTACTATCGATACGAATATGCTCGATTGGAGCCGCAATGCCCGAAACTTGTCGTTCCTGGAAGGAAACGATCTTCAGTTTGTAGAGTACCGAGGGCAGATATTTTGCCCCAACCACAGTCCAGAAGTTGTAGAGTTGTTCAAAGGAATAGGAATACAATTCGATCACCAGACGTCGGAGATTGGGATCGTAATCAGCCAAAGCCGGCGAATTTTCCTGTGTGAAAACATTCTTTGCCTGGAAAAATGAAATGACAAACGAAAGCTGTTTCAAGCCCTCAACGTAATCGTCGGAAGAATCATTTGCCTTCTTGTCCTGGAAATTGGCAGAAATCAACACGTAAAGATTCAGCTTGATTTCCGGATTCAGGTATTCAACATTCCCGGAGTTATTAACCAGTGAATTTCGTTGGTCTTTGTAAACCCGCTCCTCTTCAATATTAATTAACGACACCCCAAGCGACTTGTCCGGGATAATTACCCCGTTACTCTCCGTGGCCACGCTCGTTAAAAATACCCGGTCAACGCCCGGCGTACCGGTGCGCAGTTGGAGGTATTGATTCAATTCGTTGGTAATAAAAGAAAGCGCTGTGTGTATCATTGCCTGCAAATAATGCTTTTTCAACCTTTGTTTTTTGAGAACTCCCAACAGTTGTTTTC